>NZ_LKGW01000012.1:0-1265 GCF_001467335.1 Pseudomonas sp. ICMP 10191 | reverse complement strand
GGGCTTCACTACAACACGTTTCGGTATTACGATCCGGAGATTGGACGGTTTATTACGCAGGATCCGATTGGGTTGAGTGGTGGGGATAATCTCTATCAATATGCACCTAATCCTAATGGGTGGGTTGATCCATTCGGTCTTTCATGTGCTTCTGATGCGAGACTATTAAGAGCAAATCTCGGTAGCAGCCCGTTGGGTGGTGGAAAGTTTGATGCTCATCATATTGTGCTATCCAACTCAAAAGACCCAATGATGAAAGCATTACGTGAACAGATGGAAGGCTTTAACATAAAAATCAATGACAAACGTAATGGGATCTGGCTTCCTAACAATGAGTCAGACAGAATTCCCGGCACAAATACAACTCCACACAAAGGCGCCGGAGTCCATGGGAAAGCTTACAGGCAACATATATTTGAAACCTTGTCTGGCGCACAGACAAGAGAAGAATTTCTAAACTCTCTAAGCATGATTAAAAAATCGTTAACTGATGGAATAGAGTTTCCAAAAGCGAGGTAGCCCCAATGAGCCATGAAGACTTAATAGCATTTAAAAATTTGACCTTGGAGAAATTGGAAAATGATGATTTTCGAAAAGCTTTTTTATTTAATACTAACCTAGACTATAAGGTTTCCTGGTCTAAGGGGCCTGCATGTTCTATTATACCTTTAGACTTAGAAATGTCAGGCGTAAAGCCTGTCGAATTTTTAGCTCAAGAACCAAAAAACAAAAAGAATGTTTATAAACATTACTTTTTAGACACCACCTTAATTAGAATCGAATCATTCGATAGGGCTGGGCTACTCAGTGAAATTGAGACAGCATCGACAGACGGCGGGATAAAATACTCTCTTCGAAAGAATAATTTCGGAGAAGTTAATTGGCTGAAAGCTGTCGAGTTTGAAGAAGGACTTCCTATTAGGGCGTGCAGAATAGATTCCGATTCAGAATTTTGGAGTTACCGTTACAAATGGGAAAACATGAAAGTTGTGGAAATCACAACCTTCTCAAGCAATAGCACACCTGGCATTAGGCTGTCTGTCAGCTACTCTGGCGAGGCGGTCAACAGTATTTTTTTTGATAACAAGGGCAGCAAGATTTTCATTTATAATGAAAATCAATGACTTTATAATCTAAGATTTTTGCATCTCTATAAAAACTATAGATAAAGTAGATCTTAACTGAAATGCGAGAGGCAACTGCCTTAAAGAAAACCGCCTCAAACAATGGAGCAACCACGAATACAAGTACGACGCGTGGGGCAA
>NZ_LKGW01000011.1:0-1306 GCF_001467335.1 Pseudomonas sp. ICMP 10191 | reverse complement strand
GCGGGAAACGCGCCAGCGTTACGAAGGCACTCGGAATCATGTACTCCGCCAGCCCTTGCGACAGTTGCTCACGCAACTGTGCCGCCGACAACACGGCGCCTTCCCGCGCCGTCAAATACGCCACCAGGCGTTTGTCTCCGGGACGCTGCTCGCGCACCAGCACCACCGCCTCCCTGACTCCAGGACAAGCCGCCAGCTGCGACTCGATCTCACCCAGCTCGATACGGAAGCCACGGAGCTTGACCTGATCGTCGTTGCGCCCCAGGTACTCGATATTGCCGTCCGCCAGCCAGCGTCCCAGATCGCCGCTCCTGTACATCCGCGCCGCAGGCTCGGCACTGAACGGGTCGTCCAGGAAACGCTCCGCCGTCAGTTCGGGCAGATTCAGATAGCCACGGGCAACCCCCGCGCCGCCGATATGGATCTCGCCGCTGACCCCGATGGGCACCGGCTGGCCGTGTGCATCCAATAGGTAAATGCGTGTGTTGCCGATAGGGCGGCCAATAGGAATCGAGCGCGAATTGTCGGACAGCGCATGGATCTCATAGGTGCTGGCAAAGGTCGTTGTTTCCGTTGGTCCATAGCCATTGATCAGATGCCTCGGGCGATGGGCGCGGGACAAAACCTTCGCAACGCTCACTGGATCGAGCACATCCCCACCGACCAGGAGATATCGCAGCTTTGAGAAGGCAGCGGCGAGTACATCGACATATTCATTGAACAATCCAGCAGTCAACCATAAAGCGGTCACGCCACCTTCAATCAATATATGGTTCAAGCGCGCGGGATTGAGCAGCGTCGCCTGAGACACAACCAACAGTTTCGCCCCATTGAGCAGCGCACTCCAGATTTCCCAGGTCGAAGCGTCGAAGGCCGTATTGGCGCCATGCGCAACACAATCCTCTGTGGTGATCCTGGCATAAGGATTATTGATAACCAGACGCAGCACACTGCGGTGCTCAATCAGCACGCCCTTCGGCACTCCCGAGGAGCCGGATGTATACATCACATAAGCCGGCATTCTCGACGTCAGCCCCAGGGCATCAAGATCCGGATTGCCACACGGCAGCCCACCGGTCCCTGAGGACAGGTCCACGCTGTCCAACACGACCTGCGGCACATTTACCGCCGGCAGGCATTCCTGCAGCGCCGCTTGCACCAGCACTGCTACCGGCGCGCTGTCTTCCAGCATGTAGCGCAACCGCTCCGACGGATATCCATGATCCAGCGGCACATACGCACCGCCCGCCTTCAAAATCCCCAGCAAGCCCACCACCATTTCCAGGCTGCGCTGCGCACAGATCGC
>NZ_LKGW01000010.1:0-1311 GCF_001467335.1 Pseudomonas sp. ICMP 10191 | reverse complement strand
GCCAACGACATGAGCATTTCGGCAGGCCGCGACGTCATCAACAAAGGCAGCGTGCTGGAAAGCGGTCGTGACATGACCATCCAGGCCGGACGCGACGTCACCATCGCCCCGACCGAAGTCACCAACAGCCTGTTCTCGGACAGCAAACACAACAGCAGCGACATCACCCAACTGGGCTCCACCGCCAGTTCAGGACGCGACCTGACCGTTCAGGCCGGACGCGACATCTCCGTCATCGCCAGCCAGATCGACGCCAAACGCGACATCGCCATGGCCNGTCAGCCAGATTGCCGCCGATATTGAAGCGGGAGGCAGCGTTGCCTTGCAGGCTGGCCAGAACCTCTCCGTGATCTCCAGCCGTATTACTGCGGGTAAAGAGGCGTACCTGGTTGCCGGTGAAAACCTCGACATCTTGGCTGCGCAGGACAGTGATTATTCGCTGTATGACAAAAAGAAGAAGGGGAGTTTTGGGGCGAAAAATTTCAAGCGCGATGAAGTGACCGACACGCGCAATATCAGCAGTGAAATCACTACAGGCGGTAACCTAACGCTGGCAAGTGGCGGCGACCAGCTCAACGACCTGTTGATCAACAGTGGCGGCGCAATCGATTTCGAGGGCGTGAAAGACCTACACGACGAAAGCCACACCAAGAACAAAAGCAGTGCAGCGTGGTTCTCGACAAAAGGCAAAGGGACAACTGACGAGACCTTTCGCCAGAGCGAACTGGTGGCCAAAGGCGAAGTTGCCATTCAGGCCGTCAACGGTCTGCGCATTGATGTGAAACAGGTCGATCAGCAAAGCGTAAGCCAGAGCATCGACGCAATGGTCAAGGCCGATCCGCAACTGGCCTGGATCAAGGATGCCGAGAAACGAGGTGACATCGACTGGCGTCAGGTCAAGGAAATCCACGAAAGCTTCAAGTACGACAACTCGGGCCTTGGGCCTGCTGCGCAGATTGTAGTCGCCATCCTGATGGCGGCGGTGATGGGCCCAGCAGGCTTTGGTTTAAGCGCTGGTATTGGCGGCGCTGTAGCAACCAGCGTTGCGACGACGGCGGTTCATCAAGGGATACGCCATGGCGGGAGTCATGGCAGGTTTCGTACCGACCATCAACCCGAAAAATCTGGGTTTGGACCTTGCGAGTGTTCAGACCGTTGCGACTAAGGTGATCACCGAATCTGTGATCAAGACCGCGATCATGGGCGGGAGTTTCAAGGATAACCTTGGCTCTTCCATAGTCACTACGGGAATCGCTACGGGTGGCGCCATTGCCGCAGGCAAGATCGGTGATTTCACTCTGTTCGATGAGG
>NZ_LKGW01000009.1:0-1322 GCF_001467335.1 Pseudomonas sp. ICMP 10191 | reverse complement strand
TGCCCCACAAATAGGCACATACAAGGGAATGGAAATGTTCACAAGGCTGGTTTTTCTGGCAATTCTTACCACAAGTCTCTGCGCTTGCGAGAAGAAAGGTCACGACAGCGTTACTGATGAAGACATGGCTAAAGCCATGGAGAGGCTTTCGTTTGTCTGCACTCACGAAGCAGACCATTTGCCTACTGTAAACGATGACGCTCAGGTGCTGTATCGCTATGCCTTATTTCTACAGTCGAGAGAAGGTGTTAAGAATTTCACTTATATCGCCAGATATTATCGTTTGGCATACGCAGCAGGAAGCTACAAAGCAGCTACCAATCTGCACGCTTTGATCTCAGAGGGTCTTATCGAAAGTACCGATCCAGAGAATGAAGTTATTGATATCGTGGAAAGTTTGATCGCTTGGGAAATTCCCGGAGGCTACTACGACATGGGGCATTATTTAGAAACAGGATATGGAGTCAAACAAGACACGAGTCGTGCTAATGCTTACTTCCGGAGAGCTGCCGACTTGGGAAATGCTGACGCTCAATACTACGTGTCTAATTTGCTTGAGAACATCGAAGACGCCAAGCAGGTAGTGCTTGATATGCGTCGTTGCGCTATGGATCAGGGTCATGCCGAGGCAGCCTACAGCTACGGTATTTTTCAGAAAGCACGGGATATTTATCCTGAAGCGGTACAAGATTTCCAAGCAGGTGTCCGGAACGGTAGTTCCAATAGCGCCGGTTTTTTGAGCGGTGGGTTTAAAACCACGGAGGCCAAAAACCGCCTCTATTATTTTGCCCTTGAGGCTGATTCTGAGCGTTCTGTGCGATATAAAAAAATTGAGAAGTTTTTGAGTCGCTATGAACATCTCGGACCAAAAGTTCCAGATATCGACCAGATCGTTCCCTTGCCCCCAGCCAAGCTTCCGGAATGGGACGGCACATTCGAATGGCTGAAAAAACGCGAGTCCACGCCCCCTGCCGAAAAGCCATCGGAAGACATGATTCCGGGCGCTAAGCCAGGAGAAAGGCCTCGACCCGGAAACAGGTCTGCCGCTACCGAAATGACGTGATAACGATGGGTATACGTTAAGCCATACCTGCTACGCCCCAAAGGAACGGAGTCCGGAATCGGGGAATCTGACCTCGACACAAAGGAATGGAAATGTTCACAAGGCTGGTTTTTCTGGCAATTCTCACGACAAGCCTCTGCGCTTGCGAGAAGAAAGGTCATGACAGCGTCACTGATGAAGACATGGCTAAGGCCATGGAGAGGCTTTCGTTTGTCTGCACTCACGAAGCCGACAATCTGCCTGCTATAAGCGAGGATGC
>NZ_LKGW01000008.1:0-1358 GCF_001467335.1 Pseudomonas sp. ICMP 10191 | reverse complement strand
CCGAGCTTCTGCGTGAAAACGTGGTCGCGATAACTGATTTACACAACGTCGAAGCGTTCTGCGTTGCGTACGACAATTGGCGAATGGCGCAGGAGTCAGTACAGGCCTACGGCATCGTGGTTACTGGTGCCACCGGTGGACCGATGAAAAACCCGGCACTGACCGCCGCGAACGAAACGATGCGGCAAATGGTGACGTTCGGGGCGATGCTCGGCCTTGACCCGGCCAACCGCACACGTTTGATCGGAGGAAACAAGGAAAAAGAGACCAACGAATTCGCCGAACTATTGAGATCCTGAATGGCCAAGTCTGCCCACCCCAACGTTGATAAAGCGATGGTATGGGGTAGGTCTCTGCTACGCGGGAAGGTGCCAGCTTGTCGCTACATCCATCAGGCAGTGCAGCGCCATTTCGACGACATGGCAGCCAGCCGCAAGCGCGGGTTCAGATTCAAGTTCGATCCGGCGAAGGCTGAGAAAAAACTCAAGCTGATTCAGCTGTTGCCGCATACCAAGGGTGAATGGGCGTTCAAGCGTCAGCGAATCAGCCTTGAGCCATGGCAGCTTTTCGGTCTCGCCGTCACCTTCGGGTGGGTCAAGAAGAAGGGCGGGTACCGCCGGTTTCGTGAGAGCTATTGGGAGATTCCCCGCAAGAACGGAAAGTCGGTAGTTGCGGCCGGTGTCGGCATCAGCATGTTCGTTGCGGATGGTGAGTACGGCGCCGAGGTGTACGCAGGTGCTACCACTGAGAAGCAGGCTTGGGAGGTTTTCCGCCCTGCGAAACTGATGGTGGCCAAGTCACCCATGCTGGTCCAAGCGGCGGGCATCGAGGTCAACGCCTCGAACATGAATATTCCGTCTGACTTCAGTCGCTTCGAGCCACTTATTGGTGACCCTGGTGACGGCGCATCACCCAGTTGCGCGATCGTGGACGAATATCATGAGCACCGCACCTCGGCTCAGTACGACACCATGCTCACCGGTATGGGCGCCCGCCGACAACCGCTGATGTTCATCATCACCACTTCTGGCGCCGATATTGAGGGGCCCTGCTACGACAAGCGTCGCCAGGTCATTGAGATGCTGGAGGGCACTGTCCCAGACGATGAACTGTTCGGCTGGATCTGGACGCTTGATGAGGGCGACGATTGGACCGATCCCAAGATGTTGGCCAAGGCCAACCCCAACCACGGTGTGTCAGTGTTCCAGGAGTATCTGGAAAGCCAGCAGGCGCGGGCGATCCGCTCGGCTCGGTTCACCAACACCTTCAAAACGAAGCACCTCAACCTTTGGGTGAGCGCCAAGTCTGGCTTCTTCAACATGCAGGACTGGAAGTCCTGCGAGGACACCTCCCTTACG
>NZ_LKGW01000007.1:0-1371 GCF_001467335.1 Pseudomonas sp. ICMP 10191 | reverse complement strand
CCCGCGCTACGCCGATGCCGCCAATGTGCAGCTCACCAGCCACACCCAGCGGTTGCAACTGGCCCAAGGCATCCAGTACGTGCATCTGAATGTTGGCAATCGGACGGCCGATGGGCACGCTGTCGCCCGGATCTGTAGGACGGCATTCCCAGGCAGTAACGTCGATGGCCGCTTCGGTCGGGCCATACAGGTTGTGCAGTTCAACACCCTTGAGGTGTTGCTCGAAGCGGCGCTGCAACGCACGAGGCAAGGCCTCGCCGCTGCACAGCACGCGGCGCAGTTGCGGGAAGTCGCGGGTTGAGCGGTGCTCCAGAAATACATCGAGCATNGCGGCAGGAAAAATTCCCAGACCGACACGTCGAAGCCGAACGGGGTCTTTTGCAGTACCCGATCGTTGCTGTCCACGTGATAGGCATCGCGGGCCCAGAGCAGTCGGTTGACCACGCCCAAGTGTTCGTTCATCACGCCTTTGGGCGTACCGGTGGAACCGGAAGTGTAAAGTACATAGGCCAGATGATTCGGCTGAAGGCCCAGCGCTTTGGCATCCGGGTTGCCGGTCGGCTGTGCGGCAAGCTGTGAGCTGTTTTGGTGGTCATCCAGAATCAGTACAGGCAGCGTCATGGCCGGCAGGTTTTCGCTCAGGTCCAGAGTAGTCAGCACCGCCCTTGGCGAGCTGTCTTCGAGCATATAGGCCTGACGCGCGCTCGGCAGGTCAGGATCGATCGGCACGTAGGCACCACCGGCCTTGAGAATACCCAACAGCGCCACGACCATTTCCGCGCCGCGACGCAGGCTTACTGCGACCCGCGAGTCCGGTTCCACGCCCAGCTCGATCAGGCGATGGGCGAGCTGGTTGGCCTGTTGGTTGAGTTCGGCGTAAGTGAGCAGCGGTCCGCTGTCGCCGCGTACGGCGCAAGTACCCGGACGCTGGTTGACCTGGTTTTCGATCAGTTGGTGAATCAGCACATCGCGAGGATAAGGATGGGCAGTGTCATTGAAACCCGTCAGCAACAGCTCGCGTTCATCGTCCGGCAGCAGCGGTAGGCTGTTCAGCGCTGCTTGCGGGGTGCGTTCCAGTGCTTCCACCAGGCTGCGCAGTGCAACCTGCATGTACTCGCCGATGCGCGTTGCACTGATTTGCTTGACGGCCTGAATGGTGAGCATGAAGTCATCGCCCAGGTCATCGACGTTCAGGCACAACGGATAATTGGTGCGTTCCTCCATGCTCAGGGTCTGAATGCCCTGCCAGGCTGACAATGTGTCGGTCGATGCCGCACCGTTGTTGCTGTGGCGGTAGTTGAGCAAGGTGCTGAACAGCGGCAGCGAACTCGGCACGCCGCTGCAGCGCTGGGCCAGCGACAGCGAAGCATG
>NZ_LKGW01000006.1:0-1463 GCF_001467335.1 Pseudomonas sp. ICMP 10191 | reverse complement strand
TCCCGAGCTTCTGCGTGAAAACGTGGTCGCGATAACTGATTTACACAACGTCGAAGCGTTCTGCGTTGCATACGACAACTGGCGAATGGCGCAGGAGTCAGTCCAGGCCCACGGCATCGTGGTTACTGGCGCCACCGGCGGACCGATGAAAAACCCGGCACTGACCGCGGCGAACGAAACGATGCGGCAAATGGTGACGTTCGGGTCGATGCTCGGCCTTGACCCAGCCAGCCGCACACGTCTGATCGGAGGAAACAAGGAAAAAGAGACCAACGAATTCGCCGAACTATTGAGATCCTGAATGGCCAAGTCCGCCCACCCCAACGTTGATAAAGCGATGGTGTGGGGTAGGTCTCTGCTACGTGGGAAAGTGCCAGCTTGTCGCTACATCCATCAGGCAGTGCAGCGCCATTTTGATGACATGGCAGCCAGCCGCAAGCGCGGGTTCAGATTCAAGTTCGATCCGGCGAAGGCTGAGAAAAAGCTCAAGCTGATGCAGTTGCTGCCACATACCAAGGGCGAGTGGGCTTTCAAGCGTCAACGCATCACGCTTGAGGGGTGGCAGCTGTTTGGGCTAGCCGTAACGTACGGTTGGGTCAAAAAGAAGGGGGGGCATCGCAGGTTCCGTGAAAGCTATTGGGAAGTGCCGCGCAAGAATGGCAAGTCAGTCGTAGCCGGTGGCGTAGGCATCTGCATGTTCGTTGCTGATGATGAGTACGGCGCCGAAGTCTATTCAGGCGCTACGACCGAGAAGCAGGCATGGGAAGTGTTCAGGCCCGCGAAGCTGATGGTGACGAAGTCGCCCAATCTGATTAAGGCGGCGGGTATTGAGGTCAACGCCTCAAACATGAACGTCCCGTCTGACTTCAGCCGGTTTGAGCCACTGATCGGCAACCCGGGTGACGGTGCATCACCCAGCTGCGCCATCATTGATGAATACCACGAACACCCAACCTCGGCCCAATACGACACGATGCTCACGGGCATGGGGGCTCGGCGTCAGCCGCTGATGTTCATTATCACCACGGCCGGCGCTGATATCGAAGGGCCTTGTTACGACAAGCGTCGCCAGGTCATTGAGATGCTGGAGGGCACTGTCCCAGACGATGAGCTGTTCGGCTGGATCTGGACGCTTGATGAGGGCGACGACTGGACCGACCCCAAGATGTTGGCCAAGGNACCTTCAAAACGAAGCACCTCAACCTGTGGGTGAGCGCCAAGTCTGGCTTCTTCAACATGCAGGACTGGAAGGCCTGCGAGGACACCTCCCTTACGCTTGATCAATTCGAGGGGCAAGAGTGGATCGCCGGTTTCGACCTTGCGCGAAAGCTGGACATGAACTCGAGGGCGCGCCTGTTTTGGAAGGTGATCGACGGAAAGACTCACTACTACAGCGTGGCTCCCAAGTTTTGGGTGCCATACGACACCGCTTATGACAGCGACAACAAGCGGATGTCCGAGCG
>NZ_LKGW01000005.1:0-1469 GCF_001467335.1 Pseudomonas sp. ICMP 10191 | reverse complement strand
GCGGCGAAACCGGCCAGGCACTCGCGATCATCGAACGCGAAGAGCATCTGCAAGACATAGGGATCACCTTCATCCGCAGCCAGATGGTGATAGAGAATGCCTTCCTGCAAGGGCGCCAGGGCATAGATGTCCTGAATGTTGGCCAGGCCGCCCGGCACGCTGGCGACGACCCGATCAATCCCTGCCTGATCGAGGTCAGCCAGCGGCAGCATGTCCGGGGTAATACGCTCGCAGCCCGGCACGATCAGGTTATCCGGCACTTGCACGTCGGTGTACCCGCCCACCGCTGCGGCGAGCGCGGCCAGGGTCGGCTGGTTGAACAGCGCACGTACGTCGGTACTCAGGCCGACCTGACGCATGCGTTCGATGAGCATCACTGCCAGCAGCGAATGGCCGCCCAGTTCGAAGAAGTGATCATGACGACCGACCTGTTCGACCGTCAGTACATCCGCCCAGATCGCTGCCAGCAGGGTCTCGACTTCGCCTTGCGGTGCTTCATAACCACGGCTGATCAGCGCTTGCGCATCCGGCACTGGCAGCGCCTTGCGGTCGAGCTTGCCGTTGGCGGTCAGCGGCAGAGCGTCAAGCTGCACGTAGGCTGCCGGCACCATGTAGTCTGGCAACGTGCCTTGCAGATGGTTGCGCAGGTGTTCGATGTCGACAGGCTGGTGTGCGGTGAAATAAGCCACCAGACGCTTGTCGCCAGGCACATCCTGACGGCACAGCACTACGGCTTCGCGAACAGCGGAGTGTTCGGCCAGGCGCGCTTCGATTTCACCCAGTTCAACGCGGAAACCACGAATCTTCACCTGCTCGTCATTGCGGCCGAGATACTCCAGGTTGCCGTCGGCGCGCCAGCGAACCAAATCGCCGGTGCGGTACATCAGTGCGTTTTCCGACGGATTGAACGGATCGACGACAAACTGCGTGGTGCTCAATTCATCACGGTTCAAATAGCCCTTGGCAACGCCTTGCCCGCCGATATACAGCTCGCCGGGCACGCCCAACGGCACGGGTTGGCCTTGGCTATCGAGCACATACAGGCGGCTGTTGCCTACGGGTTTGCCAATAGGAATAGGGCCATTGCCGACCGAAACAATCTCGCAGGTCGCGGAAAAGGTCGTCGCCTCGGTCGGGCCATANGCGAAAAGGCCTCGCCCAGCCCCGAAGCGTATTGATGGAATAAACCGGCGGTCATCCACAGCACGGTTACCGATTGCTCCAGCAGCAGGCGCTGGAAATTCAATGGGGAGAGCAAGTCGTTCTGCCCGATCACCACCACACAGCCGCCTTAACCGTTGTTGATCACCAGACGGCTTATGGCCCGATGCGGCACCAACACACCTTTAGGCGTGCCGGTAGAGCCAGAGGTGTACATGATGTAGGCGACGCTTTCGCCGGACTGCGGCAACGCCAGATCAGTGTCTTTCAGATCGTTCAGGGTCAAACCGTCGAGATCGACACGCTGG
>NZ_LKGW01000004.1:0-1515 GCF_001467335.1 Pseudomonas sp. ICMP 10191 | reverse complement strand
CGTGGGAGATTCGTCTTAGGGGGCGGTGGAGTTGCTGCGCGCATCGCTTCCTTGGTCCGGCGGCGCGGCGCAGGAGTTGCTGCTGGCCCCATGCGGCCGTATGGCCTGGGCTTGTATGCGAAACCCTGCAGCGTAGCGATCACGCCGCCGCTCTTCAGGATCGCTCTTCAGGAACTCAGCTACTTCGGCCTCGAGGACGGCGGACCGCTCTTTGTTGCGCTGAATCGTGCTCAGCTCTGGACTGATCATCAGCTTGCACCGTAGAGCGCGAACAGCACGAAGCCGGTGGCGATGGCGGCGGTCCAGCGCAACATGTGCGTGGCGATTGACGGCTGGCGCACTGGCTGGGCTTCCATCTGCTCAGCGGCCCTGCAAGCCGCGCTGTGGCCACGAAGCACGCCGCGCACATCGCCGGTCGAGCGCTCGACGATGCCGAACTCGTTATTGCCATTTGGCACGACCGTGAAGCGCGGCAGAGCTGCCGGGTTCTTGCGGCCGACCTTGTCGTAAAACTCGGCAGTGGAAAGGGTGCAGCGCTGGCGCAGGCCTTCGAGGATTGCACGACGCTGGCTGATTGTCTGGTGCATATGAGGCTCCTTGACCGCATTGGCCAGATGCCAGGCACGGGTGACCAAACCCAGCCGTGAGACTGGCCTGGCACCTGCCGATGCGGTCGTTTGATTTAGGGGAGGGGTACTGCAGGCTTGAAGCTGCATTGGAATGTCGGTCCGCACCATTTTTTGCAATCGACGTCCGGGCTTCGCCACAACCTGATTGCTCTGGAGACGCTTTTTTCATGTCCCGCCGACATTCCGATGCAGCCTGGCGCTATGACAGGGTTCGGGCAGTTTTCGTCAGGCTGACGCTGGCGCTGGTTGTCAGATAATCGCTGTCAGGATCTTTGAGCCATCGGGGGCAGTGCTGGTGATCGACATACCCATCATGTGATTAGCTCCCTGCTGAATTGCTTGGGCACACCGTTTGTAGCGAGGGTCAAATACGTCATCGCCATCTGGCAGATGGGTTGTACAGGTCAGCTTGGAACAATCCTCGCCATTCGGCCCCTCGCCGTCGTGGGCAATGCTGAAGCTCGCGACCATCGCGATACCGTTCTGCCTGGCAATGTCGACGATCTGCTTAATCAGAGGGCTGATCTGATCGTCGTAAACTTGTTCTTTGTTCATCGTTTTGCTCCGACTGGTGTTGATGATTTTTAGCAGATCGCCGCCACTGGCCTCAGCTTGTCCGAGCCCTTACGGCTGATCTTCTGTTCGTACCCGCCCCGGCGTGACTCGGGGGCTCTGCGCTCGCGCCTCATCGATTCATCGCCCAGCACCGCGTGCAGAACGATCANGACCGACAGCCGCTTGACGACCGTGCCCGGCGCAATGCCGAACGTTCGGGCGATTTCCTTGGCTGTGCAGCCCTGGGCGGCTGACAACAAATACTGCAACTCTCGCGGCGCAAGACCACGGCCGAGGTGGCCTCTCCATGCCCCGCATACGATGGTGGTAT
>NZ_LKGW01000003.1:0-1576 GCF_001467335.1 Pseudomonas sp. ICMP 10191 | reverse complement strand
AAAGTCCCGGCCAGAGCAGCCTGTACCTTTACGAGCCCGGCAGCTATGCGCCTCTGGCCCGTGTTGATGAGAAAGAAGGCGAAGTCGAGAACAAGGTTTACTACTTCCATACCGACCAGATTGGCACACCGCTGGAAATGACCGATGCCGAAGGGCAGATCGTCTGGCAGGCGAATTTTGATGTCGAGACGGGGCTGCATTACAACACGTTTCGGTATTACGACCCGGAGATTGGGCGGTTTATTACGCAGGATCCTATTGGGTTGTTGGGTGGGTTTAATCTTTATCAATATGCTCCGAACCCAGTAGGCTGGCTGGATCCACTTGGCTGGATTACCTATAACACCATGCAAGCTCTGTCGGGCTTTCAAAAGCACCATATAATCCCTCAGCAATTAGCAAATCATGAGGCTATCAAAGCAGCTGGCATGAATATTCATAAAGTTTCAAATATTATTTACCTGCCTAAATATGCCGAAAGTCATCCTACCAGAACAATTCATCGAGGTTCTCATGCTGAGTACACTGCCAGAATTGAGAAAAAGCTTGATGTGGCTAGTGATTACGGAAAGGTCAATGGTTGGAGTAAGGGAGATTACGAAAAAGTAGTAAACGGCATTATAGCAGATGAGCGTAAAGGATTGCGATCTGGCACTACTAAGTTAAATTCTGCATCTGTGAGAGGTATTGCTTGTGGCTAAGATTTTCATTATAAACATATCTAGCTCTTATCCAGAGAGCTATTGGTTTAAAAGTAAGGTCTTAACAGGTCAAGACCCTATTCTTTTGAAAAAAGGAATGGAGATAAGTGAGGATGTACTGGTTGAGTTTACCTCGACGTCAAGAGCTAGCACCAATGGGATCCTTAAATACGATTTTTTCTTCAGTGATGGTCCTAACTTTATCAGCCCTAGATTCCATAAATTATTACTGGAGGCCAATGTTTCTGGAGTTCAATTTTTTGACGCAAACGTGTATATATCTGGAAAAAAATATGAAGGCTATAAATTTTTTAACCCCACCTCAAGACTTAGCGCTTTTGATAAAGAAAAATCAAAAAATGAGCCGCTTGTGAGCTATCTGCCCGACGGGCCTAAAATATATACTGAAATCGTTCTTAAAGATGATGTGGATATAGGTGTCGATATTTTTAGAGCGGAGGAGGACTTTACAACTATACTAGCCACAGCTCGTGTTAAAGACTTATGCGAGATTAATAAAGTGCGAGGCCTGCAATTCAAAGAGCATATTCTCAAAGCCTGAGTTCAATGGGGCGTGCTTTTTATTATTTTTTGCTGCTACTTGGGCTTAATGCTCTTTAATAACAAAGCAAGCGATGCTAGTGGCTGCCAACTTTGCCTCAGTCACTAGCCCTCTTATTTTATTGAATAGTGGATTTGAAAACCACTACCGCCATGTTATCACTCAGGTCTATTACCCCAATGGAAGTCTCTCTATAATTCCAGAGGCAATTTTCTGGGTGAGATCGACGCGCTGGGCCACAAGACCGAATACCTCAACAGTGAAGACGGCCTGCCACACACCATCGTCGACCCGACGCTCAAGTCCAAATACC
>NZ_LKGW01000002.1:0-211891 GCF_001467335.1 Pseudomonas sp. ICMP 10191 | reverse complement strand
CCCACCACAGCCAGGCCGCCGGCGGTCAGCCGCGCAAGCGCGAGATCCGCAACCTGTCTTGGATCGGTTTGAAGTGGGCTGGCAAGAAGAAACCCCGCGTCATCAGCCTGGAGAACGTAAAGCAGATCCTGCAATGGGGTCCACTGGTGGCCAAGCGTTGCAAGACGACCGGGCGGGTCGTGAAGCTGGGCGGCGGCATTGCCGCACCTGGTGAGGTTGTGCCGGTCGATCAGCAGTTTCTGGTGCCAAACCCTGCCCGGCGCGGCCAGACATGGGCGGTGTTCGTGGGCGAGCTGGAGCGCCTGGGCTATGCCGTCGAGTGGCGTGTGATCCGAGCGTGCGACTTCGGTGCGCCGACCAGCCGGGAACGCCTGTTCATGATTGCCCGCTGCGACGGACAGCCGATCGTGTGGCCAGAGCCAACCCACGCCAAGCGCCCCGCCAAAGGCCAGAAGCCTTGGAGGACAGCCGCCGAGTGCATCGACTTTACCGACCTGGGCAAAAGCATATTCGGACGAAAGAAAGACCTGGCGCCGGCTACCTTGCGCCGAGTCGCCAAGGGCATGAAGAAGTTCGTCATCGACAACCCGGCACCGTTCATTGTGCCGATTGCGAACTGGTCAGGAGAGACGGTTCAATCGGCCAACGAACCGCTGCGCACAGTGACGTCATATCCAAAGGGCGGCGCTTTCTCGGTCGTCAGCCCAGTCATTGCGCCAGCGACCCACCAAGGCAGCGATCGCATCAACGATCCACTTGAGCCGCTGCCAACGGTGACGTGCGCCAACCGCGGCGAGCTGACATTGATCAGCCCTACCCTGATCCAGTCTGGCTATGGTGAGCGCGAAGGCCAACAGCCTCGCGTGCCGGGGATCGATCAGCCTCTGGGCACCGTTGTCGCTGGCGGCGTCAAGCACGCACTCGCATCGGCCTGCATCGTCCAGGCAGGTCACGGCGAAGGATCCGGCGCTACCAAACGCCGCTCCCATGGTGTGAACGACATTCTTGGCCCGGTCGGTACGGTTACAGCCAGCGGTGGTGGCCAGTCGGTCAGCGCTGCAGTGATGATTCAAGCCAACGGCGGATTCAACACCACTCACGCCAAAGGCGCTGACGAGCCCATGACGACAATTACCAATACTGGCAGCCAGCAGCAGCTGGTGACCGCGACTCTGATCACCAACACAACGGGCCACGGACCGACGAGCCTGGAAAGTCCGGTACCGACCCTGACAACTGGTCAGCACCACGCTCTTGTGGCCGCAAACCTGGTGCATCTACGCGGCAACTGTGATGCACGGGACGTGAACGATCCGCTGCACACCGTCAGCGCCGGCGGGCAACACCACGGATTGGTCACAGCGTTCATGGAGCGGCAGTTCGGTGCCAGCGTCGGTCAGCCTCTGGATGAGCCTGCGCCTACAGTTACGGCCGGTGGCGGCGGTAAAAGCTCTGTCGTATCGCTCAAGCTCTCCCCGGAGCATGAGGAAGGCGCACTGCGGGTCGCCGCGTTCCTGATCAGTTATTACGGGACCGAGAACGTCAGCGGTGCAGGCGAACCGGCACCAACCATCACGACCAAAGATCGCTTGGCGCTGGTCACCGTCATGGTAAAGGGCACGCCCTACGTGATCGTCGACATCTGCCTGCGGATGCTCAAGCCGTCTGAGCTGTACAAGGCGCAGGGATTCCCCGCCGACTACGTTATCAACCACGGCGCCGACGGCAAGCCGTTCACAAAAACCCAGCAGGTGCACATGTGCGGCAACAGCGTGAGCCCGCCGCCTATGGCAGCGCTCGCTCGAGCGAACGATCCGTGGCTTGCGGCTAACGAACAATCTAACGCCGCTTAGGGCAAGTCAGCAGAAACCAACAAAAGCTTGTGATAACTCTCATCATGCATATCAGTTACGACCGCATTTTCGCCACGAGCTTGGATAACTCCGAAAAACCTCCCGTCCATATCAAACAGGGCGCTGCAATGAATCTTATACAGCCGCTTGCCTAAGTAGTCGGTAATGAATCCGTCTTGATTGACCGAGCCAATGGAAACGGTGCCAGTTCGGCCTTCTGGGTAAACCTTGAAGCGGCGCTTTCCGTAGTCGTTGGCGACCCCCGTTTCTGCGTCAATGGGGACGGACAACAAATTGCCAATTTTCTGGAGGAGTGCAACCGCCTCTGGCACCAGCCAAGGCACCGGAGTGGGAGCGGTCCCAAGTCGAATTATTGCCGAGTTCAAAAGATCTTCAGATCCACTGACAGGGTGCTGGGCAGCCCATGCCAATGCATTTTCTGCCATGACAACTACCGGATTTTCACTGGTCATACCGCTTGCCTCAATAGTAAATATATTAACGCCACCCATTATGCGTATTCTTAGGAGTATCACACGAACCCTTCCCCTAAGTTTTCTACGCCCACTGTTGCATGCGCTGCGATTGATGCAGAGTTGATTTAACCCCTCTCCCCTTTTATACATGCTGCCGCGTGTGCGGCAAGGACGAAGTCATGCCCGAAGAAAAGCAGAAAGTCATTCAATTGCCGGTTGAGCGCGACCAGCATGGCCTATGGACCCACCCGGCTTGGCCGGATGACGGCGAAGAAAGTCAGCTCCCCTTTAGCTGGTTCGCCGAGCACGGCCTTGAGTTCGGCATCGTTGAAATGGAAAACGATGGACCAGAAGACGTGGTCGCGGCGTGGTTTGGCGAAGGAGAAAACGATTGCACCCCTTGGAAGCCTACCAAGCCCGCTGGAGACGGCTGGTTTATCTTCTCCATTCATGACAATGAAGAGGGTCCTATCTGTGTTTGGGTCAGGCCACTGGTGACGCCATGAGCCAAGTCAAAGAAAGACCGATCCTGTTCAGCGCGCCGATGGTGTGCGCCATCCTTTCGGGCCAGAAGACAGTCACGCGGCGCGTGCTTAAGGTTCAGCCGCACATTGATGTGAGCGGTAATTTCTGCGTAGGTGGGGCCAACTACGGGCAAGACATTTACGGCAAACCTATGACAAACCACTTTCTCAACAGTGACTGCCCGTACGGCCAACCCGGCGACCGTCTATGGGTGCGAGAGGCATGGCAGGCTGATGCGCAGGTTAATGAAGTAGCGCCGCGAGAGCTGAGCCATGGTGAGCCGATCCGCTACCCGGCAGATGGTGCCTCAAGGCAAACGGGATGCTCAATGATCACGCCGGGGAAAACTCGGCCATCCATCCACATGCCGCGCTGGGTAAGCCGCATTCTTCTGGAAATCACCGACGTGCGGGTCGAGCGCCTGCAAGAAATTTCCCGCAGCGACATCCGGGCGGAAGGATTGGAATGCCCGCCAGAACTGGCGAGCGACGACGTATCGCCGAATTATCGCGACTGGTATCCCGCTGCGTGGCGGGAACTGTGGGAATCAATCAACGGTGCCGACTCTTGGAATAACAACCCTTGGGTCTGGGTCGTCGAGTTCAAGCGCGTGAGGACCTGAGCCTACCGCACCATGAAAATCAGCTCTCCCCTGTCAGTCATCGCCATGCCGTACTTGAGCCGGCCCAGGTACTGCTCGTGCATTGAGTAGACCCGGTCATCGAGGATTCTGAAAATCAGGATCCTCCCCGACCATATGTTGCCGTCAGCGCCGCGCCGACCCAGCTTGGCGTTGTAAGGCCCGTAAACCTCGTTCGTGGCTGTGGTGCATTCCATGACCTCTCCTTGGTGCTGCACCAGCTCCTGCTGGCTGCATGGACCATAGCAGTGATCAGGAGTACCTGCCGGATACCCCCTTCCCTCCAGAGCCTGCCGGTGACCGGCGGCCTAGGAATCGATATGTCCGCAAACATTGAATACAACATGACCCGGAGCGATGCCACCGATCTTGCAGCTATTGCCCAGCTTGACCTTGCTATGCGGCGGGTAGCTCTGACCCGCTATCTTCAACTCAATGGCTCGCAGGGGCTGGTGGAATTCACGGCCCAACTGATTGGTCTTGCCAACTCGGTCGCGGAAAACTGCTCAGAGATGAGCGACCAGGTGTTAATTGAAGAGTGCGGCGTACACCCCGATAAGTTCACGAGCGTGAACCTGCCAACCATCATAGGTGCTTGCCAGGGCGTAATGATCGCCAGCAAGTGCGATCCCGCAGGCGCTTGCCACGGATGCGCCTACCGCCTTGGGTCTATTGCCAACCAATCGCCCATTACCACCTCCGATGCGGAATTTATGGCGCATGACCAGAAAGGATTCATGTGTCACGCGCACTTCGACGATCAAGGCGAGCCGACCAAGGTCTGCGTCGGTCACGCCAAAGCATCCAAATCCTAAGCCTTTCCGCCGCCCAGCGCGGCCCGGAGCAATATCATGAGCAAAGTTACCCTCGACGAGTGGGCGGCCGAACAGTTCCGGACGCCGCCCAGCCTGAACACCCTGCGCAAGTGGGCTCGCGAAGGCCGAATAGCGCCAGCACCCGTGAAGCATGGCCGGAGCTACTATGTAGAAGCCGAGGCGCAATACAGCGAACCCGAAAAACCGATTGTCCGTATTACGGGCGGAAGCCTGATCAGCCGAATAGAGAGTGCAAGAAATGGTTCCAAGGCCGCGTAACGCAGGGTCAAAAGACCTACCCCCTAACTTGTATCGGAAGACCGACAAGCGCAACGGGCACACTTACTACACGTATCGTGACCCGGTAACCGGAAGAATGTTCGGCCTGGGCAAGGACAAGGCGGCAGCGATTATGGAAGCTGTCGCCGCCAATCATGCAGACGTATTGAAGCCGACATTGGCGCAACGAATCGCAGAGCCAGTTGCAGTGGGCGACCGCACATTCGCTGATTGGCTCGGCGAGTACGACCTGATCTACACCGAAAGGGGCTTAAGCGCGCAAACGGTCAGGAGCATGAAAAGCAGACTCAAGACCGTAAAAAACGCTTTAGGCCAAAAGTCCATACGCAGTATCCGGACAATGGATATCGCGACATTTCTCGCCACGTTCTCCAAGGCCGGGAAAGCGCCGATGTCAAAAGCATATAGGTCGCTGCTTCGGGATGCCTTCAACGAAGCCATTGCTGCTGGCTGGTGTGACCTGAACCCCGTCGACGCGACAAAGGCCGCACGTTCAAAAGTAAAACGCGCACGTCTAAGTCTTGAACTCTGGAAAGCAGCTCACGCAGCGACTGACAGGACCTGGCTAAAGCGGGCGATGGAGCTTGCACTTCTCACAGGGCAACGCAGAGACGATATCGGATCGATGCTATTCAAGGATGAGCACGACGGCTTCCTGCATGTCATCCAATCGAAAACAGGCGCTCGACTGCGGATCAGCACCAGCCTCAGACTTGAAGCAATAGGCCTTGACCTCTCAAGCGTAATCAAATCGTGCAGAGACAGAGTGCTATCAAAGCATTTGGTGCATCACACACGAACTGTCGCCGTCGCAAAAGCGGGCACGCCAATAAAGCTGAACACTCTGACGCTTGCGTTCGCTGAGGCCAGGGACAGAGGTGCGGCAGCTCTCGGCATAGACCTGGGTGAGAACCCACCAAGCTTCCATGAAATGCGATCTCTGGCAGCGCGGCTTCATGCGTTAGAAGGCCGTGATCCTCAGAAGCTGCTCGGACACCGCAACGCAGCCATGACTGAAATGTATAAGGATGGTCGCGGGTCGGAGTGGATTGACGTGGCGTGATTCTTTTTAGGGATATATTGGGGGAGTTTTGGGGAAGATTTTAAGATCAATAAAATCAACCACTTACATAATCGTGGTGTCCCCGACTGCAACATGCCGATCATGAACGGCTACGACATGACCGCGGCTATCCGTGAACAGGAGCGCGCCTGCGAACGCCAACGCTGCCCGGTCTGGGGCTTCACGGCCAACGCGCAGCCCGACGAGATAGAACGCTGCCGGGCAGCAGGCATGGACGATTGCCTGTTCAAACCCATCAGCCTCTCGATGCTCAGCGAGCGGCTGGCAGCCATTGCCCCGCTGGCGCCCCCGCGGGCCCTGCCCTTCAGCCTCGACAGCGTCAGCAACCTGACCGGTGACCGTCCTGAAATGGTTGAGCGCCTGCTCACGCAACTGCTGCACAGTAACCACGAAGACCGGCTGTTGCTCGCCAGACTGATGCCGGAAAACAATCGTCAGAAAACCCGTGACCTGGCGCACAGGATCAAGGGCGCAGCACGGATCATCCAGGCTTCAAGGGTGGTCGACGCCTGTGATGCACTCGAACTGGCCTGCGAACCGGACACGCCGGATGAACAGTTTCGCACCTGCCAGCAGGCGGTCGAACTGGCCATGATCGAGCTTGAGGACGCACTGATGCTGCAACAGGCGAAGCCTGACTGAGCGAGCGCTGAAGACGGTATGGCGAGGGTATGTACGAAAGGGTGCGCGGGAACAGGCAAGGGAAGCAGGCGCTGGCCTGCTTCCCGCTACATCAGGCGGCCGGATTGATTTCTTTTTCCGGGTACCAGACGTCGATCAGCGGGCTGACAGTGACTTCTGTCAGTTCGCTGCGGCCCTTGAGCCAGGCTTCGACAGCAGCACGCTGCTCTTCGCTGACCGAGCCACGCTTGCTCAGGCAAACCAGACCGAAGTCGTCGCCGCCCACATAGCCAAGACCGTTGGCTTCCATTGCTTCTTTCAGGAAAGCGTCAAGGAAAGCATCGATTGCCTTGTCGTCCAGCTCTTGCTTGAAGTCCAGGTTCAGTTCGAAACCCAATTCCTGGAACTCGTCCACACACAGTTTCTTGCGCAGACGGCGGGAGCGGTTAGTGGCCATGGGACAATCCTCATCAATAAATATCGGGCGGCACTTTACCAGCTTGGCAATTTAAAAGCCCGACAATTACAGCGGGTGATGGATATCCGGCCTTGCAGCAGCCGCCGATGCCGAATCAATAAAAAATAGCATTTACCGGCTTACCCCCCGGTCACAAGCCTGCCCCGCTTGGGGCATAATGCGACTCGTTTCATGCGTGGCATTGCGTGTTACAAAAAAAGCCCGCCGCGCATTCACTACTATAGTTATCGAAATCGAATCGCCATTTGCAATAGTTACCGAGGGAATTCATCCATGCCCTCTTTTTCGTTTCCCTCTTTGCAGTAGGGTTTTAGTCAATGATCAAGTCGCTACGTCCATTGTTGCTCGCGTCACTTTTTTTGCCCCTGGCTCTGCCCTCCTACGCCGCCGTCATCAACACCACGCTGCCCCCCAAGGTTCAACAGGCTATGAAAGCCAGCAAACTCAGCGATGACGCACTGTCGCTGGTGATGTTGCCGCTTAACGGCCCGGGCACGCCGACCGTATTCAACGCCGACGTATCGGTCAATCCGGCTTCTACCATGAAGCTGATCACCACTTATGCGGCCCTGGAAATGCTCGGCCCGACCCATCAGTGGAAAACCGAATTCTTCACCGACGGCACTCTGAGCAATGGCGTGCTTCGCGGTAACCTGTATCTCAAGGGCGGTGGCGATCCCAAGCTGAATATGGAAAAGCTCTGGCTGCTGATGCGTGACCTGCGCGCCAACGGTGTACAGCAGGTGACCGGCGACCTGGTACTGGACCGCAGTCATTTTGTGCAACCGCAATTGCCGGTGTTCAACGATGACGGCAATGACGACAACAAGCCGTTTCTGGTCAAACCCGACGCGCTTATGGTCAACCTCAAGGCGCTGCGATTCGTGACCCGTAATGACGATGGCAGGATTCTGGTCTCGGTCGAGCCGCCGATTGCCAGCATCCGCATTGATAATCAGGTCAAGGCAAGCGCCTCGAAGCAATGCACCGGGGATGTGCGCTACAACCCGGTCACCCAGGCCGATGGCAGCGTCAACGTGACGGTCACCGGCCAGCTGGGCAATGGCTGCAACTCACAGACCTACCTGTCACTGCTGGACCATCCGACCTACGCGGCCGGCGCAGTGCGAGCCATCTGGCAGGAACTGGGCGGCACCATTCAGGGCAAGGACCGCGTTGGCGTGCTGCCCGGCAATGCCAAGTTGCTGGCCAAGGCCTTTTCACCGGACCTGGTGGAAGTCATTCGTGACATCAACAAATTCAGCAACAACACCATGGCCCAGCAACTGTTCCTGAGCCTGGGCGAAGAGTTCCGCAACGAAGCGGACGGTGACGACGGCAAGGCCGCGCAACGTGTCATCCGTCAGTGGCTGGCGAAGAAAGGCATCACTGCGCCGCATCTGGTCATGGAGAACGGCTCCGGGCTTTCGCGGGCCGAGCGTGTCAGCGCGCGTGAAATGGCGGTGATCCTGCAAGCGGCCTGGCGCAGCCCCTATGCGGCCGAATTCATGAGCTCGATGCCGCTGGCCGGCCTCGACGGCACCATGCGCAAGCGACTCAAGCGCACCCCGCTGCTGGGCGAGGCGCACATCAAGACCGGCACCCTGAATACCGTACGCGCGATTGCCGGCTTCAGCCGCGACAGTAACGGCAACACCTGGGCAGTCGTGGCGATCCTCAACGACCCGCGTCCGTTCGGCGCATCCTCGATACTCGACGAGGTACTGATCGATCTGTATCGACAGCCCAAGCTGACCAACACCACGGTCTCGATCCAGCAATAACCAATCGATACTGGCCATCAACAACAGACCCGCTGTCGCAGCGGGTCTGTCTTCATCAGCGTTGCTCGGGCTCGACCCGATCGCGACCGGCCTGTTTCGCCGCATAGACACCCGAGTCGGCGCGCAGCAACATCGCGTCGACACCCTCACCCTCGCGCCAGCTGGCGATCCCGAAGCTGCCCGTGACCACCTGATCGACGCCTTCGATAACCTGCTTGCGCAGTTCATCGCGCAGGCTCAGTGCCAGTTGATAGGCCTGGGCACCGCGCGTTCCCGGGCAGATCACCATGAACTCTTCGCCCCCCAGGCGGCAGAACACATCATCGCTGCGCAGCCGCTGGCTGATCTTTTCCGAAATGGCCTTGAGCACCTGATCGCCTGCGGCATGCCCGAAGCGGTCATTGATCCGTTTGAAGTGATCGATATCGAGCATGATGACCGACAGGTTACCGCCGTGCCGGTCGATTCTTTTCAGCTCGGACTGCATCCGGTCCTGAAAGTAGCGCCGATTATAGGCACCGGTCAGCACGTCAGTGACCGACAGCGCACGCAACTCCTGCTCGACGCGCTTGAGGTCGGTGATATCGGACACAAAGCCATGCCACAGCACGCTGCCATCGGCCAGGCGCTCAGGCGTCGACGCCGAGCGTAGCCAGCGCAAACCCTTGCGTGGCAGATCGACGCGGTACTCCTGACCCCACGGTGTCAGGTGTTTGGCGCTGATCAGAATGGAGCTTTTGACCCGTGTCAGATCCACCGGCTGTATGCGTTGCAGGATAGTTTCAGAGTCGCCCAGCAACTGCTCTTCATCCACTTCGAACAGCTCGCACATGCCGGCGCTGGCGTACCTGAAACGCGCGCTGCCATCAACGGCCAAATGGTACTGGTAAATACCGCCTGGGACTTGCGAGCCGAGCTTTTTCAGCAACTGCCCCTGCTCGGCAAGGGCCTGATTGACACGCTTGTGCTCGGTAACGTCGATGCACACGGCCAGATACCCGGTCCAGAGCCCCTGATCGTCACGCACCGCGGTGACCAGCATATTCACCACCAGCGTGCTGCCATCGCTGCGCTGCAGGGTCCACTCCTGCGAAGGGTGGTTACCATCCTGCACGGCGTCGAGAAACATCAGTTGCGAGGCGCTGATCGGTTGCCCGCGGCTTTTGCTCAAGCGGCTCGCTCGGGCCTCCAGATCAGCAGACTGATAAAAGTCCATGAGGCGAAACCTGCCCAGCACATCCTCCTGTGCATAGCCGAGCATTTTCTGTGCCCCGACATTGAACGTCTTGATCAGCCCGTCCAGATCGGTCGCGATGATTGCCACTTCTGTCGCCGCATCCAGCACACTGCGCAGTTGACCGTGCGCAGCCCTCAATTGTTGCTCGCGCTGGCGCAGCTCGCGAGTACGCTGCGCCACCCGTTGCAAGGCGCGCTGACGCTGGCTGATCAGGCTGTAGAGCAAGGCACTGAGCATCAGGCTCAAAAGTCCTCCAAGCCACAGCACCCGACCGGGCATCATGATCTGGTTATTCAGACTGAAAATCTGCGTAGGGCGAACCTCGACCAGATAATCCCTGTCGCCCAGGCTCAGCAGGCTGCTGGCGTACAGCTGATTGCGTATTGCGGGGAGCGGAGACTGGTAGACCTGCTCGGGCGTTTCTGGCGAACTGAGGTCGAGCATGGTCACGGCAAGGTTGTCCTGCTCCGCCGTTCCAACGTTCATCAATTGCGTCAGGCTGATCACTGCGGTGACGTAGCCCCTCAATTGCGGAACCGGCTGGCCAATCGAGAACACCGGTGCGACCAGCAAAATGCCGTAGGTATCGGACGGCTCCAGGGACAGCAGGCGAATACGAGGCGTTGCGACCGTTCGTTTCAGCAAGCGCGCACGCTCCAGAGCGGCACGCCGCACCGGCTCGGAAGCAATATCAAACCCCGCTGGCGTTGGAATGTTGCTGAGGGTCTGGATGAATCGAACCGGGAAGTATTCATTTCGCACGGCGGCGATTTTCAAGGCGCCGTTTTCATCCATCTCGCGTATGGCATACCCGGACGATCCTTCCTCACGCGACTGTCGTTCAAAGGCTGCACGCTCGGCCTGCAGCACCCTCGGGTTCCAGGCATACGCCTGGGTGCCAATCAGCAATGGCGCGACAAACCCGTCGAATTCGGACAGTTCAACCTGATGGGAGTAGATAAAGAAGCGAGCCAACGTGTCGAGCCGGGTGACCTGCCGGTCCAGACGCTCCTGCAGGCGACTGAAGCGCTCCGCGGCAACCATGTCGAAACGCTGACGCAACTGGCGCTGATACAACTCGTTATCGGCCAGCGCCAGCATGATCGTAAGTGCGGTACCGACCAGCAATACCAGAACCGCGATAAGCCACGCTGATCGCTGACCATTGATGAAACTCAGAATTCTCAGCTTGAACCGTTTCACTGTCATACACACAAACTCATGACGCCAACATACGGAAGCGTCAGGCTGGCTATGACTTCTGTTATAGCTATTCGCCAGTAATTTTCATAGGCTTATGGCGGTTTCAGGACGATCCGTTGGTCTGTCTGCACGGGCATGCAAGCGAGTGCAGGAGGTATCGCGAGGCGCGATGAACGGACCATTACCGATCAGTTCATCGCGCACCGGATCAGCTACGCGCCATGATTTTCCAGGCGCGGTGGATCTTGCCGTTACGGGCGAAGTCCTGATCGATGGTTTGCGCGGTAATGTCCTCGACCGCGTAACGCTGACTCAGGTTTTCATCAAGCACAAACTTGCGGAAGTTGTTGGAGAAGTACAACACGCCTCCCGGTGCGAGACGCGCCATGGCCAGATCGATCAGCTCGACCTGATCACGCTGGACATCAAAAATGCCTTCCATGCGCTTGGAATTGGAGAACGTCGGCGGGTCGATGAAGATCAGGTCGTACTCGTCGCGATTGGCCTGCAGCCAGGCCATCACGTCGCCCTGCTCGAGACGATTCTTGTCGGAGAAACCGTTCAACGACAGGTTACGACGCGCCCAGTCCAGATAGGTCCGCGACAGGTCGACGCTGGTGGTGCTGCGCGCACCGCCCTTGGCAGCATGCACACTGGCCGTCGCCGTGTAGGCAAACAGGTTCAGGAAGCGCTTGCCGGCCGCCTCGCGCTGAATACGCATGCGCATCGGCCGGTGATCGAGAAACAGCCCGGTGTCCAGGTAGTCGGTCAGATTGACCAGCAGCTTGACGCCGCCTTCGCTGACTTCCAGAAACTGGCCCTGGGCGCTCTGGCGCTCGTACTGCTTGGTGCCGCTCTGACGCTCGCGACGCTTGATCACTACGCGGTTCTTGTCGATGTTCAGGGCTTGCGGAATGGCCGCCAGCGCATCGAACAGCCGGGCTGACGCCTTTTCCGGATCGATGGACTTGGGTGCGGCGTATTCCTGAACATGCACCCAGTCGTGATACAGATCGATCGCCAGCGAGTATTCAGGCATGTCGGCGTCATACACGCGGTAGCAATCGATCCCCTCGCGACGTACCCACTTGCCCATCAGCTTGAGGTTCTTTTGCAGGCGATTGGCAAACATCTGCCCGCCTTCACTCAGGCGCGCCTGTTCGACCACCACCGGTTCCGGCTTGATCGGGTTGCCGTTCTTGTTGAGTTTGCGCTCAACGACTTCAACCTCGACCGGGTTTTCGCGTTCGATCTGACGCTGCTCGGGGGTGCGTCGCTCGCCGGTCACGAACTGGTCAGGCGTGACCTTGATCAGCAGCAGTTTGCACGGCAAGGCGCCGTTCCAGAACGAATACTGTTTGTGGCTGCGAATGCCCATGCGCTTGCCGAGGTCCGGCGCGCCGGTGAACACCGCAGCTTCCCAGTTAAGGCAGGCCTGACGCAGGCGCTCGCCGAGGTTCTGGTAGAGATACAGCAGGCTGGCTTCGTCACCCAGGCGCTCGCCGTACGGAGGGTTGCAGATCACCAGACCTTTCTGGTTCTGGTCGGGACGCGGCTCGAAGGTCGCGACTTCGCCCTGATAGACCTTGATCCAGTCACTCAGACCAGCACGTTCGATGTTGTTGCGTCCCGGCTGGATCAGTCGCGGATCAGCCTCGTAACCGCGAATCCACGAAGGTGTTTTGGCCAACCCGGCTTCTGCGCGGGCCAGCGCTTCGTCGTGCAGCTTGCGCCACAGCGCCGGGACGTGGCCCAGCCAGGCCGAGAAGCCCCAGCGTTCACGCTTGATGTTCGGGGCGATGTCGGCGGCGATCATCCCGGCCTCGACCAGGAACGTACCGACACCGCACATCGGGTCAGCCAGCGCGCCGCCCTCGGCAGCGATGCGCGGCCAGCCAGCACGAATCAGGATAGCGGCGGCGAGGTTTTCCTTCAGCGGTGCAGCGCCCTGCTGCAGACGGTAACCGCGCTGGTGCAGGCTATGCCCGGACAGGTCGAGAGACAGAATGGCTTCGCCGCGATCCAGGCGCAGGTGCACGCGCAGATCGGGGTTGATCTTGTCGACCGAAGGACGCTCGCCATTCGGAGTACGCAGCTTGTCGACGATCGCATCCTTGACCTTCAATGCACCGAAATGGGTGTTATCGATGCCCGAACCATGACCACTGAATTCCACCGCAATGGTGCCGTCGGATTCAAGATGATCCTGCCACTCGACATCCAGTACGCCATGGTAGAGGTCTTCGGCATCCTTCATCGGGAAGCGCTTGAGCACCAGTAACACGCGGTTGGCCAGTCGCGACCAGAGACATAGCCGGTAAGCGGTCTCCATGTCGGCAGAGCCGCGAATGGCTGAAGTGTGCTCGCGGGTCTCTTGCAGGCCCAGCGCAGTGGCTTCCTCGGCAAGCAGGCCTTCGAGGCCCTTGGGGCAAGTGAGGAAAAGTTCGTAGCGATCCGACATGTGTATTCCAGGGCCTGAGCCGTCTGCGGCGGGCAACGCATTGCCCTGCCAGATTTGAACAGGCGTCTTTCATGGAGAACGCCTGCGTGGCACGTGATGTGTGCCGGTCCACCGCATGATCCTGTCATGTCATTGCGGCAGTTCTGGCGCGTATTAGAACAGATATCAGGCAAGTCGATGTCGGCAATAAGGCACGCAATCAAAAGTGGTGTTTTGAAAAGTCACATTTGTGCAGCGCCGATCATGACCCTTCGTCGCTTAACCAGCCAAGGCATTGAGCCAGTATATGAGCCTGATAAGCGATTTCAATTAGCCTGCAAACGCCCATGTTCAAGGGGCTGCAGAAAAAATCATGGTTGAAACAGGTCATCGCTTATTGCTCGACAGACCTGAATGTGACGTGCTTATGACAAAACGATCATTCACACCGCCCTGCGCTTTGGTTAGAAATCGTCTCAGGTCATCGCCGCAATGGTTATGGCATCAAGGCCCGCGACGCCGGCAGCGGGCCCCAACGGCAGAAGATTCTGCCCGACCTCATCACGGGGTCTCAGGGATATTACAGTCAACAGACGAGGGCATTACCCTATGAGAAGACTTAAGCGTGATCCGTTGGAAAGAGCATTTTTACGCGGATATCAATACGGCGTTCATGGTAAATCCCGTGAGCTTTGCCCTTTTACTCTACCGTCAGTACGCCAGGCATGGATCAATGGCTGGCGCGAAGGACGCGGCGACAACTGGGACGGTATGACCGGCACTGCGGGCATCCACAGACTCAACGAACTTCACGCGGTCGGATGAGGCGATTCACATCAAAGACTTTCGGCCTCTGTCGGGCCACACACATGATTGACTGATTCACACCTGCACCATGCACGCCCGACCCGGGCGGCGGGCCAACGCCCAGGGGCTCTCTTGCAGAGCCCCTTTTTTTACCCCGGGCTCAGCGTGCGGCGCGAGGCATTGCCGCAATGGCATCCACCGACTCGCGAATCAGCGCAGGGCCCTTGTAGATGAACCCCGAATAGATCTGCACCAGACTGGCCCCCGCGGCGATCTTCTCGGCGGCGTGTCGGCCTTCGGTGATCCCGCCTGCGGCGATGATCGGCAGACGCCCCGCGAGCTCACCGGCCAGGACCTTGACGATGTGCGTGCTTTTTTCCCGAACCGGCGCGCCGGACAAGCCGCCTGCCTGATCAGCATGCGGAAGGCCTTCGACGCCTTGGCGGCTAAGCGTGGTGTTGGTGGCGATGACTGCGTCCATACCGGACTCGATCAGGGCTGCGGCCACCAGCACGGTCTCTTCGTCGGTCATGTCCGGGGCAATCTTGATCGCCAGCGGCACACGCCTGCCATGCCGTTGCATCAGCTCCTGCTGGCGCAGGCTCAGGGCCTGGAGCAGTTGCTTGAGCGAGTCGCCGAACTGCAGGCTGCGCAGCCCCGGCGTATTGGGCGAACTGACGTTGACCGTAACGTAGCTGGCATGGGCATAGACCTTGTCCAGACAGATCAGGTAATCGTCGACCGCACGCTCGACCGGCGTGTCGAAGTTCTTGCCGATATTGATGCCCAGAACGCCGCGATATTTTGCCGCTTCGACACGGGACACCAGGTTGTCGACACCCAGATTGTTGAAGCCCATGCGATTGATGATCGCCTCGGCGTTGGGCAGGCGGAAAATACGCGGTTTGGGGTTGCCCGGCTGCGGACGTGGCGTCACTGTGCCGATCTCGACGAACCCGAAGCCCAGTTGCGCGAAGCCATCGATGGCTGCACCATTCTTGTCCAGGCCGGCTGCCAGCCCCACAGGGTTGGGAAATTCAAGGCCCATCACACTGACCGGCAACTTCGCCGGGGACTTGCTCAGCAGGCCATTGAGGCCCAGCCGTCCGCCTGCACCGATCAGGTCCAGCGACAGGTCATGAGAGGTTTCCGGGGAAAGTTTGAACAGTAACTGGCGGGCCAGGTTATACATGGCGGGATGGGCTCGTGAGCAGCTGAATTCAGGGTGGCGATTATAGACGTGTGCGGGCCTGTCAGGCGAGGCGCGCGACAAACTTGTTGCTCGCCCCTCCCCGGCGATGGCATATGCCTTGCTTGAAACCGCTATCGGCACTCACTCCAACGGCGGAGCGGTGCATGGACAACGGCGTCGCTTCGACACTTGCATTGCAATGGGTCGGACGACGCCTTTTTTCTGGACGGACCTTTGATGAAGCACGCGCGATGAACGAACGAACCGGTAATGCGCTGGACTGGGTGGCCGGTAGCGACGCCCCGGAAATGAACAGCCTGGACGTGGGCTTCATGGCATTGACCGACTGCGCCCCGCTGGTGGTCGCGGCCACTCAGGGTTTCGCCCAGCCTTACGGCCTGAGCCTGAACCTCGAGCGTCAGACCTCTTGGGCCGGGCTGCGCGACAGGCTGGTCAGCGGGCAGTTGCAGGCGGCACACAGCCTGTACGGTCTGATCTATGCGGTGGAACTGGGCATCAGCGGTGGCCCGGCGGCCGACATGGCCATCCTCATGGGGCTCAACCAGAACGGCCAGTGCATCAACCTGTCCCGCGAGTTGCAGCAGGCGGGCGTGATCACTCCTGAAGCACTGGACAAACGCGCGCACCAAAGCGGATCAAGGCTGACCTTCGCGCAGACCTTCCCCACCGGCAACCACGCCATGTGGCTCTACTACTGGCTGGCCAGTCAGGGCATTCATCCGCTCGATGATGTGACCAGTGTCGTGGTGCCGCCCACGCAAATGGCGCAACACCTGCAGGCTGGGCGCATCGACGGTTTCTGCGTCGGCGAACCCTGGGGCGCCAGCGCCGTTCAACAGCAACTGGGCTTCACCATGGCGACCAGCCAGTCGATCTGGCCGGATCACCCGGGCAAGGTGCTGGGCTGTACCCGTGAGTTCGTCGAGCAGAACCCCAATACCGCCAGAGCGCTGATCATGGCCGTACTGGAAGCGAGCCGCTTCATCGAGGAAAACGATCATAACCGGCGCAGCACCGCACAACTTCTCAGCGGTGCCGATTACCTGGACACCTCAGTGGACTGCATCGAGCCGCGCCTGCTCGGTCAGTACAGCGACGGTCTCGGCAATCGCTGGCAAGACCCTCACGCGGTCAGCTTCCATGCCCAAGGACAGGTCAACTACCCCTGGCTGTCCGACGGCATGTGGTTCATGACCCAGTTCCGACGCTGGGGCCTGTTGCGCGAAGACCCGGATTACCTGGCGGTCGCCAGTCGCGTCCAGCGACTCGACCTGTACCGTCAGGCGGCCAGCGCGCTGGGCATCGACGTACCCGCCGCAACCATGCGCAGCAGTCAGCTGATCGATGGCAGGATCTGGGACGGCAGCGATCCGGCGGGCTACGCGCGTAGCTTCAAGCTCCATTCGCTGGCCGACGACGCGCCCGCTGTGGCCAGTCGTTGACGGAGAACGTGACCATGCTGCGTATCCTGCTTATCAATGACACCGCCAAAAAGGTCGGTCGCCTCAAGTCAGCCTTGATAGAGGCCGGTTTCGAAGTGATCGACGAATCCGGCCTGATCATCGACCTGCCCGCACGCGTCGAAGCCGTGCGCCCGGACGTCATCCTCATCGACACTGAATCGCCAGGTCGCGACGTGATGGAGCAGGTGGTGCTGGTCAGCCGCGACCAGCCACGTCCCATCGTGATGTTCACCGACGAGCACGATCCAGGCGTGATGCGCCAGGCCATCAAGTCCGGGGTCAGCGCTTATATCGTCGAGGGGATTCAGGCACAACGGCTGCAACCCATTCTGGATGTGGCAATGGCCCGCTTTGAAAGCGATCAGGCGCTGCGTGCGCAATTGCATGCCCGCGATCAGCAACTGGCCGAGCGCAAGCGCATCGAGCTGGCCAAGGGGCTACTGATGAAGATGAAGGATTGCAACGAAGAAGAGGCTTATACGCTGATGCGACGTCAGGCAATGAGTCGTCAGCAGAAGCTGATTCAGGTGGCCGAGCAGATTATCGCAATGAGCGAACTGCTGGGCTGAAGCCAGGAAGAACGCCTGCCCGCACAGGCGTTCTTCACCGTTTACAGAGGCGCAGCCTGTCAGCTCAACTGCACATCCTTCATCGCCGGGACGTAGCCGTAGTCATACTCTTCCTGCACGAACGAGCGGTCGCCCTTCAACAGGATTCTGACCGTCGGCGCCTCGGTGCCGCCGATACGGTAGTCATCGCCGCTGGTGGGCACGCTGTCGATGAACGAAGTCACCAGGCCGTTGGGCATCACACAGTGGGAGTACGTCTGGAATGGCTGTGCAGGCGGATTGCCCAGCACCAGTCCGGAAGCGTTCATCGGCCGGTAAGGCCCGAACAAATGCTCGCCCACAAAACCGTAAACGCCGTCCGGCCCGGTCACACCGTCGGCATACGTAAACTTGTGACTAATGGTGAATAAATAATACTTGCCGTCCTGAAAGACATAATGCGGACGTTCAGTCTGGTCATTGACGCCCACCGCAGTCACCAGTGGCGGTAGTATTTCCCACTCTTCTCCGCTGAGATCTTTCGCAACTGCCAGGCCGATACAGCCCACTTGAAAACGCGCACCCCCCACTTCTTCATGGCCGGGTGGCACCGGGCCAAGTTCTGCAGCGCCAACGGTATGCGTACCGCGTTCACCGGCCACATTACCTTCAAAGACCATATACAACTTGCCATCATTGGGATCAATAAACGGACTCGGGTCGCGGAAGTTCCACGTCGAGTTCTGCGCCTCGGTTTGATAATAAGTGCCGTCGGCCTCGAACAGTTTTTTGACCTGGGTAAAGTCTTTCAACTCCACGCCCTGATCGGACGTCACAATACGGCCGCGCACTTTGGCAATGGTCGCCCCCGGTGTCACGCAGGTGTAGTAAAGATCGATATCACCCTTGTCATTCAATAATACCGGTGTGCCCGCCCACTCACGGGTGGTGGGCGACACGCCTTCGGCCATGACCCGGCCACCGAAGATCCAGTTCTTGCCGGTGCGCGAATACCAGTAGCACATGCGCGCCCGTCCATGACGATCCTCCCAGTCGCGCTTGATGTCGTAGCGGCCGTTGGCGCCGAGATACTGCGGGTCGTCGGGGTGGCGATCAGCCGTCAGTGTGACGATAACCGACCAGCCGTTGACTGAGACCACCGTGCCGTCAAGCTCTCGCAACGGCATGGTGTCCCAGATGAAGACCTTATCACTCATGACCGGAAAGTCCGCTTTTACCAATGGCTGCGTGGTGGTCGGGTCATTTTCATTGACCTTCAACGCATCGGCACGGGACCAGATGGTAGGTGCGTAATTGATGTTACTCATGATGATGTCCTTTGCTGGCGCCTGTACAAGCAGCGCGTATAGGAAGACAACACGGCAGGCATGCGTGCAATGCCGAGGTGCAGAGTGTGTCGGGCATTCAGGTGTCGAGGACAGCCGGACGCCGATAAAAGAGCGAGTAGCCGATGACTTCTTTCGAAGTAAGCATTTATCGAGATTGACTGGCAAACTGCAACTACAGATTACCGGATTGAAAAGTGAAACCACCTTTTTTAATAAGCGTCACACGTCGCAACAGAAGCGATGCTCTCAGAGATGCCACGCAAAGTAAATTAAATATTTACAGCGTTGCTATCGTACAACGGTGAGAGCTGCGCATTAAATTATATATATTAAGGCCACCATAGCTGCGTATCGAAACAGCATCACAATGACAGTACTTACACGCAAAACTGATGGCACATTAAATAATATTAAATAGTTTGAACTTTAATAAAACATACTTAAACCCTGTTAACTGCCTGTTTCTGTTGACTGATACGGACTGTGCAAGCCGTTATCTGGCTTTTCGCCGCCACGCCCTTTTTTGCAGCGCGTCTGATGGCCCACGCCCGGTTCGAGGTCATACATCAGTCTGCTCGCAGTCTCTGAAAGCCATACAACCTGCCTGCAACGTATGGCTGACGCGCCTGCACGACCATTGGCCCGTCTATTGCTAATGCAATCGCACCGGTAGCCAACGGCGGCTATCACCTTTTACGACAAAGACGTCGCTCATCTCTTTCCGCCCCGTGGACAGAGAGGCGACGTTTTTTGCGTTTTGGCCCCGGCGAAGGGGCCGGTGGAGTCGCCGTCATTCGGAACACTCCACCACAGCGTCTGAACCACCCGTGTCGCGGTCATGGCCCGACTGACTAACTAGCAGATGATGAGGTGTGCACATGGATACAAGCTTCTGGAAGGCAGGCCACAAACCGACCCTGTTCGCGGCCTTTCTCTATTTTGACCTGAGTTTCATGGTCTGGTACCTGCTGGGCCCACTGGCGGTACAGATTGCCACTGACCTGCACCTGACCACTCAGCAACGTGGCCTGATGGTCGCCACGCCGATTCTGGCGGGCGCGGTGCTGCGCTTTTTCATGGGCCTGCTGGCCGACCAGCTGTCGCCCAAAACCGCCGGAATCATCGGCCAGGTGATCGTCATCGGCGCGCTGCTGGGTGCCTGGCAATTGGGCATTCACACCTACGGCCAGGTGCTGGTACTGGGCGTGTTCCTCGGCATGGCCGGTGCTTCGTTCGCCGTCGCGCTGCCCCTGGCGTCGCAATGGTATCCGGCGCAGCACCAGGGCAAGGCCATGGGCATCGCCGGTGCGGGCAACTCCGGCACTGTACTGGCCGCGCTGATCGCGCCGGTGCTGGCCGCCAGTTTTGGCTGGGGCAACGTCTTCGGCCTGGCACTGATCCCGCTGGTTCTGACCCTGATCGCCTTCACCCTGATGGCCCGCAACGCCCCGCAACGCAGCAAACCCAAATCCATGGCGGACTACCTCAAGGCGCTGGGTGACCGTGACAGTTGGTGGTTCATGTTTTTCTACAGTGTGACGTTCGGTGGCTTCATTGGCCTGGCCAGCGCCCTGCCCGGCTATTTCAACGACCAATATGGCTTGAGCCCGATCACTGCCGGTTACTACACCGCTGCCTGTGTGTTCGGTGGCAGCCTGATGCGTCCGTTGGGTGGTGCGCTGGCCGACCGTTTCGGCGGGATTCGCACACTGACCGTGATGTATGCGGTTGCCGCCATCGGCATTGCCGCCGTGGGCTTCAACCTGCCGAGTTCGTGGGCAGCACTGGCGCTGTTCGTGGCCGCGATGCTGGGCCTGGGGGCCGGCAACGGCGCGGTGTTCCAGTTGGTACCGCAGCGCTTCCGCAAGGAAATCGGGGTCATGACCGGCTTGATCGGCATGGCCGGTGGCATCGGTGGCTTCCTGCTGGCGGCGGGCCTGGGCAGCATCAAACAGAACACCGGCGACTACCAGTTGGGTCTGTGGCTGTTCGCCGGCCTGGCGATACTGGCCTGGTTCGGCCTGCTGAACGTCAAACGTCGCTGGAGAACCACCTGGGGTTCGGCCGCGGTCACGGCGGCCCGGGTCTGAAGCGCCGATGACCCTGCAACTGCAGTTCGCTCAATTCAGCGCCAGCGGACCGCGAGCGGAGAATCAGGACGCCGTGCGCCTGGTCACGCCAGTCCCGGCACTGGCGGCCAGCAAGGGCTATCTGTTCGCCCTTGCCGACGGCGTCAGCCAATGTGCCGACGGCGCACTGGCCGCGCAATCGACCCTGCAGGCGCTGGCCCTCGACTATTACGCCACGCCGGAAACCTGGGGCGTGGCGCAGTCCCTTGATCGCCTGCTGCTGGCGCAGAATCGCTGGCTGCTGGCCAACGGCCTGTTGACCACCCTCAGCGCTCTGGTACTGCGTGGCAGGCGTTTCACCCTCGCCCATGTCGGCGACTGCCGGGCTTACCGCTGGCACACCGGAACGCTGAAACGCATCAGTGAAGATCACGTCTGGGAACAGGCCGACATGCAGCATGTGCTCAAACGTGCGCTGGGCCTGGATCAGTACGTGGTCATGGATTACCTGGACGGCGAGCTGTGTGAAGGCGAACGCCTGCTGCTGGTCAGCGACGGCGTATGGGCGGCACTGGGCGATGCAAGTATCCGCTCGATTCTGGGCGAACAGCACGACCTCGACGCGGCGGTGAAAACCCTGGTCAGCGCGGCGCACCTGGCCGGCAGTCAGGACAATGCCAGCGCCCTGCTGATTCAGGTCGACACGCTCGGCGAGGACGATCTGGGCGATACGCTACTGCAATTGCAGCAATGGCCGCTGCCACCCGCACTCAAGGCCGATCAGACATTCGAAGGCTGGAAAGTCGTCAGCATCGTGGCGCAATCACGCCAGTCCATCGTTTATCGAGTCACCGATATCAATGAGCAGCCCTGGCTGCTGAAGACCCTGCCAGCCAGTCGTCATGACGAGACCGGTGCCGGTCAGGGTTTACTGCTGGAGGAGTGGTTTCTGCGTCGGGTCGCCGGGCGTTTTTTTCCCGAGATACACCCGCTGCCAGACCGTCAGCATCTGTATTACGTCATGCGCGAGTATCGCGGGCACACACTGGCCGAGCGCTTCACCGACAAAGGGCCGTTGCCGCTGGCCCAGTGGCAGGACTTGGCCACCCGACTGTTACGGGCCACGGGCCTGCTGCATCGACGCAACATCATCCATCGCGATATCAAACCGGAAAACCTGCTGCTGGCCGACGACGGCGAGTTGCGCCTGCTGGATTTCGGCCTGGCGTTCTGCCCGGGCCTGTCGGCGGTCAACACCGAAGACCTGCCCGGCACACCCAGTTATATAGCACCGGAAGCCTTCAACGGCGCCGAACCGCATCCGCAACAGGACCTGTACGCAGCAGGCGTCACCTTGTACTACCTGCTGACAGGGCAATACCCTTACGGCGAGATCGAAGCCTTTCAGCACCGTCGCTTCGGCGCACCGATACCTGCCAGTCGTTATCGACCGGATCTGCCGCAGTGGCTGAGCCAAAGCCTGGACAAGGCACTGCACGCCGACCCGAGCCAGCGTTATGAAACCGCCGAACAGTGGTTGCTGGAGCTGGAGCAGGCCGAGCATCGTCCGCTGGTGGCAAAGCCGCGTCCGCTGCTGGAACGCGAACCGCTGAAAGTCTGGCGAACACTGGCGTTGCTCTCTCTGCTGTTCAACCTGATGCTGGTGATCTGGTTGATGGGCCGCCACTGAGCCCTTGCGCCCCGCTTCTGTGCAACGCGCCTCAACGCAGTGCAGAAAGCGCCAGGGTTATCGACTGCACACCGCGCAGGCTGGCAAATCCGAGTTGGCACAAGCGCTGCATGGTCACTGGCAGATAATTCATAACACGCCGCCCTCAACGATGAAGGCTGCGTCTCCCGAGCGAACGGGACCGGACAAAGGCGTCCTCGTCAGGCCACTGACGGGACGCCTTTTTTTTGTTTGCGCGAAACGTGTCGAGCACGCGCTGCAGTGACTCGGAGGCAAGATGACCAAACTCAAACTGGTGATGATCGGCAACGGCATGGCCGGCGTGCGCACACTCGAAGAGTTGCTGAAACTGAGCGAAGACCTTTACCACATCACGGTCTTCGGCGCCGAGCCACACCCCAATTACAATCGCATTCTGCTGTCGCCGGTACTGGCCGGCGAGCAGAATTTCGAAGACATCGTGCTCAACGACCTCGACTGGTACGAACGCAACGGTATCCAGTTGTTGCTCAACCGTCGCGTGGTGAAGATCGACCGCATCAGACGCCTGGTGATCGCCGATGACGGCACCCAGGCCCATTATGATCGGCTGCTGATTGCCACCGGTTCGCGGCCGTTCATACTGCCGATCCCGGGCAACACGCTGAACGGTGTGATCGGTTATCGCGACATCGGCCACACGCGGCAGATGATCGACACCTCCGTCACGCACAAACGCGCAGTCGTCATCGGCGGCGGACTGCTCGGCCTGGAAGCGGCCAACGGCTTGAGCCTGCGCGGCATGCACGTGACGGTGGTGCATAACGGCCAGACGCTGCTGGAGCGCCAACTGGACAAGACCAGCGGGCGCATGCTGCAAGCGGCGCTGGAAAAGCGCGGCCTGAGCTTTCGCCTCGACGAACAGACCAACGCCTTGCTCGGCGATGATCAGGGCCGGGTAACCGCGGTGCAATTCAACAATGGCGACAGGATCGACGCCGATCTGGTGGTCATGGCAGCAGGCATACGGCCCAACACCGAATTGGCCGAGCAAGCCGGCCTGCCCTGCAACCGTGGCATTCTGGTCAATGACACCTTGCAGACCTACGACCCGCGCATCTACGCGATTGGCGAATGTGTCAGCCACCGTGGCATCGCCTATGGGCTGGTGGCGCCGCTGTTCGAGCAGGCGCGGGTCTGCGCCAACCACCTCGCGCAACTGGGCTTTGCGCGTTATCCGGGCTCGGTCACCTCGACCAAGCTGAAAGTCACCGGTATCGACCTGTTTTCCGCCGGGGATTTCCTCGGCGGTGAAGGCACTGAAAGCATCACCCTTTCCGACCCCATCGGCGGTATCTACAAGAAGCTGGTAATAAAGAACGATGTACTGGTCGGCGCCTGCCTGTACGGCGACACCGCCGACGGCAACTGGTACTTGCAGCAGATCCGTGATGGCCAGGGTATCGACGCCATTCGCGACCACCTGATGTTCGGCAAACCCGTTGCTCCAGAGGCTGCCTGCGCATGAACAGCCTTGCCCTCCACACCCCCCGGGTCACGGCGTCTACCTGCTGCTATTGCGGCGTAGGCTGCGGCGTACTGATCGAACATGACGGCGAGCATATTCTTGGTGTCAGCGGCGACCCGAAGCACCCGGCCAACTTCGGCAAGCTGTGCAGCAAAGGGTCGAGCCTGCACCTGACCGGCGACATTGAAGCCCGCGCGCTGTACCCGGAACTGCGCCTGAGCAAGGGCCTGGCGCGCAGCGTCACCGATTGGGATACCGCGCTGGAGCATGCGGCCAATGTGTTCGCCGAGAGCATTCGCGAACATGGCCCCGACAGCGTTGCCTTCTACATTTCCGGCCAGTTGCTGACCGAAGACTACTACGCGTTCAACAAACTGGCGCGCGCACTGATCGGCACCAACAATATCGACAGTAATTCACGGCTGTGCATGTCATCGGCCGTGGCTGGCTACAAGCGCAGCCTGGGTGCCGATGCCCCACCGTGCAGCTATGAAGATATCGAACTGAGCGATTGTGTGATGATCGTCGGCAGCAACATGGCGTACGCACACCCGATTCTGTTTCGCCGTCTGGAAGAGGCAAAAAGCCGTCGTCCGCAGATGAAACTCATCGTCATCGATCCACGACGCACCGACACCTGCGAACTGGCCGACCTTCATCTGGCGATTCAGCCCGGCACGGACGTCGCGCTGTTTCACGGCATCCTTCATATACTGATGAACGAACGGCTGATCGACCCGGCGTTCATTGCCGCGCACACGCAGGGCTATGAGGAACTGGCCACGCTGGCCCGTGACTACCCACCTGAATACGTGGCCGCCCTCTGCGGCATTACTCTGAAACAGCTGCACACCTGCGCCCGATGGATGGGCGAAGCGCCGGCTTTTCTGTCGCTGTGGTGCATGGGGCTGAATCAGTCCACGGCCGGCAGCGCGAAAAACAGCGCGCTGATCAACCTGCACCTGGCGACCGGACAGATTGGCAAACCCGGCGCAGGTCCCTTCTCGCTCACCGGCCAGCCCAACGCCATGGGCGGACGTGAAACCGGCAGTCTGTCCAACCTGTTGCCTGGCCATCGCGACGCGGCAAATCCTCAGCATCGTCAGGAGGTTGCAGACTACTGGGGCGTCGATAGCCTGCCTGCCAATCCCGGCCTTTCAGCCATCGAACTGTTCGAGCAATTGCAGAATGGAACGATCAAGGCCCTGTGGATTGCCTGCACCAACCCGGCACAGTCACTGCCCGACCAGAACCGCATCAGGCAAGCGCTGGAAACCTGCCCGTTCGTGGTACTCCAGGAGGCCTTCAAGACCACCGAAACCGCGCGTTATGCCGATCTGTTGCTGCCTGCTGCCAGCTGGGGTGAGAAAGAAGGCACGGTGACCAACTCCGAACGACGCATCTCCAACGTGCGCAAAGCTATTCAGGCGCCCGGCGAAGCGCGCTCCGACTGGGCGATCACCGTGGATTTCGCCCAGCGCCTGCAAAAACGCCTGCAACCCGGCGCACCCGCGCTGTTCGACTTCGCTACACCCAAAGCCTTGTTCGATGAGTTCAAGGGCCTGACGGTCGGGCGCGATCTGGACATGTCAGGAATCGACCGCGAGCTCATCGATCAGCAGGGTCCGCAACAATGGCCCTTCCCGCGTGGCGCCAGCAGCGGCACGCCGCGCCTGTACAACAATGGCATCTTTCCCACCGATTCAGGCCGGGCGCAGTTTCTGTCCGAACCTTACATCGCCGCCAGGGAAGTGCGCGATGCCGACTACCCGCTGACGCTCAACACCGGCAGACTGCGCGATCAGTGGCACGGCATGAGCCGCACCGGCACTGCTGCCCGCCTGTTCGGGCATGTCAGTGAAGCGGTGCTGAGCCTCAATCCGCAGGACATGCTCAGCCATGACCTGCAGCCCGGCGACCTGGTCAAACTGATCAGTCGACGCGGCGAGCTGCTGTTGCCGGTCGGCAGTGAGGACAGCGTTGCAGTCGGCCAGGCTTTTGTGCCGATGCATTGGGGCGACAGGTTCCTCAAGGGGGGTGTCAACGTTCTCACCCAGCCAGCCTTCGACCCGGTTTCGAAGCAACCGGAACTCAAGAACGCCGGCGTCAGGATCGAAAAAGCCCGACTGCCCTGGCAGTTCTTTGCGCTGGTCGAGGGCAACGTGCAGCAACGGATGGAAAAGCTGCGCCCCTTGTGCGACACCTTCACCTATCTGAGCATGAGCCTTGCCGGACGCGAGCGACCGGCGCTGGTGATACGCGCCGCCAGCGCAGCAGCACCCGATTCAGCGCTGCTGCAGCAGATTGATCAAGTACTGGGCCTGGATGAAGGACCGGTCATGGCGTATGACGACCCCAAACGCTCGATCGGCAAACGGGTACGGATCGACGGCGAACGTATTACTGCTGTTCGCCTGGCCGGTGAAACACTCGCCCGGCATTGGCTGCAGACGTTGTGGCTGGAAGAGCGCGTTGAGGCTTCGTTGCGGCGCTGGCTGTTGGCACCGTTGAGCAGCGAACCGGGCAAAGACTCGACACAGCCTCGCGACAAGACCTTGTGCAACTGCATGAACGTCAGCCAGAGCGCGGTAATGAGCGCTATCGAGCGTGGCCTGGACCTGAATCAACTCAAGACACAGTTGGGCTGCGGCACCCAGTGCGGCTCCTGCGTGCCGGAAATAAGACGACTGATCCATACCGTGGCGGTTACAGAATGAGGAATGCGGCATGAGCGCAAAAGTATGGCTGGTGGGCGCGGGCCCAGGCGACCCCGAACTGCTGACTCTCAAGGCAGTACGTGCCCTGGCTGAAGCCGACGTGGTGCTGATCGACGATCTGGTCAACCCCGCAGTGCTGGAACATTGTTCGGGAGCACGGGTCATCGCGGTCGGCAAGCGCGGCGGTTGTCGTTCGACGCCGCAAGCGTTCATCCATCGCCTGATGCTGCGCTACGTACGTCAGGGCAAATGTGTCGTTCGCCTCAAAGGCGGCGATCCGTGCATCTTCGGACGTGGCGGTGAAGAGGCTCAATGGCTACAGGAGCGCGGTGTCGCCGTGGAGCTGGTCAACGGCATTACAGCGGGTCTTGCCGGTGCAACACAGTGCGGCATTTCGCTGACCCTGCGCGGTATAAGCCGTGGCGTAACGCTGGTCACCGCCCACACTCAGGACGACAGCACCCTCAACTGGCAGGCACTCGCGCAAGGCGGAACCACCCTGGTGGTTTACATGGGCGTGGCGAAACTGGCGGAAATTCGCGAGAGTCTGCTGGCAGGCGGAATGAGTGGCGAGATGCCGGTGGCGATGATCGAGAACGCTTCGCTGCCGTGGCAGCGCGAATGCCGCAGCACCCTGAATGCCATGCAACAGGACGCAGCCGCTTTCCAGTTGAAGAGCCCCGCCATCCTGGTGATCGGTGCGGTTGCCGCGTACAACAATGAGCTGGTCGATCAAACCCTGATGGACCTCGCGCAGTTGAATGCCGGCTGACCCCAGGCTCGTCTGAGCAGACGCCCCGCCAAATCGCAGGCAAAGAAAAGCCCGGCCTAAGCCGGGCTTTTCAGTACAAGCGGCTAATTACTTAGCTTGAGCTTCTACTTCTGCTTCTACGCGACGGTTAACTGCGCGGCCAGCTTCAGTTGCGTTGTCAGCAACTGGACGGGATTCGCCGTAACCAACCGAGTTTACGCGGTTAGCGCCAACACCGTACTGGTTAACCAGAACCTGTTTAACGGCGTTTGCACGACGCTCGGACAGTTTTTGGTTGTAAGCGTCAGGACCGACGGAGTCAGTGTGACCTTCAACAGTGGTGGTGGTCTGTGGGTACTGCTGCATGAAGTCAGCGAGGTTCTTGATGTCGCCGTAGCTGTTAGGCTTGACTACGGATTTGTCGAAATCGAACTTCACGTCCAGCTCAACACGAACCACTTCGGCAACTGCTGGGCAGCCATCAGCGTCAACGGTAACGTTGGCTGGGGTGTCCGGGCACTTGTCGACGTTGTCGCACACGCCGTCGTTGTCGCTGTCGGAGCACACTTCAGCTACTGGAGCTGGTGCTGCTTCAACTTTCTTGCTGCCGCCGCCGAAGTTTACACCGATACCGACGCTAGGCGCCCACTCGGTGTTGCCTTGGTCGATGTTGTACTGAGCTTCAACGCCTGCACGGGCATAGAAGTTGTCAGTGAAGTACAGCTTGGCGCCGCCGCCGATGTTGGCGAAGGTGGAACCGTCACGGCCACGGCGAGCGTCTTGACCGATGCTCTGGTCAGAGAAACCGGCAGATACGTATGGACGCAGCATGTCGCCTGGGTTGTTGAAGTGGTACAGAGCGTCCAGAGCAGTGTCTGCGCCCTTGATGTTCTTGCCGCTGTCGCTACGGACGTTGTGGACTTCGTCGTAGCCCAGACGCAGCTCAACATCGTCAGTCAGGAAGTAGCCAACGGAGCCGCCGAACAGGTTGCCGTCGTTTTTGAAGTTACGATCGCTGTCGTAGTACTCTTTCTTGGCGAAGCCTTCGATTTCGACCGCGCCTTGGCCTTGAGCCAGAGCGCCGAACGAAGTTGCGGCAACAATAGTACCAATGGCCAAGCCCAAGGTGTTTTTCAGTTTCATCCGTTAAATCCCCATCTGATGATTATTAAGCAGTCCCACACAGGGGGACAACTCAGCGGCAAGTCTACCAGACCTTGCCAGTTTGTTAGAGATATTTGCACCGTATTAAGTTTCGGCGATTCCCGCAAATTTCTCTCGTAATTTATCTAAAGCCCGCTTGTAACGCATTTTCGTTGCGCTCAAGCCCATGTGCATGATGTCAGCGATTTCCTGGAATTCAAGTTCTGCTACAAACCGCAGCACCAGAATCTCCCGATCGATCGGGTTCACATACACAAGCCAGCGATCAAGTCCGCCCCGTTCTTCAGGTTTGGGCGCCTTTTCTTCCGACGCTTCCTCAAGTGGATCCAGACTCAGCGCGTCCATCAAGCGACGCTTACGCCGTTCCTTCCTGTACTGCGTGATGCATTCATTGTAGGTGATGCTGTACAGCCAGGTTTTAAATTTAGATTTACCTTCAAAATTTTTCAACCCATACAACACTTTAAGCATCACCTCCTGACAGACATCGTCAGCATCGCGATCGTTCCCCAGATAACGTGCACAGACGTTAAAAAGTGTTCTCTGGTAACGGCGCATCAATTCTTCGTAGGCCCGCGTCACATTGAACAGCTCAACGTGGGCGCGCGCAACCAGCTCCTCATCTGAGAGCTCGCGTGGATCGTAGCGCGTCGAAAACGGTTGAGGTTTATTCAAAACAAATCTTGCCGACAGTCAGGTCAGTGTCCGCCATGGCCTGTATCGGCAACCTGGCGGCATACATTAGCAGGTTAACCGCTTAACGGCTGCTTACTCTCTGCTCGAGCAGGATGCGATTGGAAAACGACACCAGCTCCCCCTCGTCTGTCAGCAGCGTTGTCTTGACCGTACCGATTTCCTCGATCTGCCCTTCCGTATCGCCTATCTGTACCTGTTGGCCGACCTGAAACAATTCGCGGACGTAGATTCCGGCAATGATCTGCCCGGCAATTTCGCGACTTCCGAGGCCCAGGGCAAGCGCCACTGTCAGACCAACGGTAATCAACGCAATCACAATAACGTGGTTCAGCAGGTCGGTCTTGACCTCGAGCTGGCTGATGGCGACCGAAATACTGATGATAATGACCAGCCCCTGGGCAATTCGCCCCAGGCCGGCAGAGTAGTCGATCCCTACACCTTCGGCAGCACCGCGCACCAAACCATTGACCAGTTGCGCCAGCAGCACACCGACCAGCAGCACCAGCGCGGCACCAAATACCTTGGGCAAATACAGCGCCAGCATGTCCAGCGTCGCTGAGACCCGCTGCAGGCCCAAAGATTCAGCGGCCGATACGAGAAAGATAAGCAGAACGAACCAGTAGACGACCTTGCCGATCAGCGTGGAGACCGGCACCTTGACGCCAGCGCGGCCGATGATCTTGGTCAGGCCGGTACCGCCGACCAGACGATCAAGGCCCAGTTTGGCCAGTAATTTGGAAAGCAGTGCGTCGAGCAGTTTGGCGACGACAAAACCGAGCAGCACCACAACCAGGGCGCCGAACAGGTTGGGAATGAAGTTTGCGACTTTGGTCCACAATGCAGTCATTGCAGCAAGAAGGCTCTGGGTCCAGAGATTCAATTCCATGCTCAATCAGCCTTATCGAGAGAACGCGCACCGTTCGAGGTGCGACGAGAAACGGGAGAGACGTGGGCCGAGCCGTTGTTCACGGCGATCATCAGCGCCTCCGACCAGCGGCCCAGCAACCCGAACAACACACCGGCGCCGACCTGGCGATTGGCGGTTTTCAGGACGCGCCCCAGACATGCGTCATCATCCCGGCTGGAGGATGAAGAATTGAGCATGTCGCGTAAAGATTCTTCAAACGGATCGTGCATCAGGCACCTCACGTAATGTCATTCAAAGACGCGACGCGAAAACAACAAGTCACACAGGCTCGCCAAATAACCATCACAGGCCCGCCCTATACCCAACGCAAACGGCGGAACAACCACCACTGCCCTGCGCCCAGCGCGACGATCAGCAGACAGGCCACCAGGAAGCCGTACGAACTGCTCGAACCCGGAATGCCGCCAACATTAATACCCAGCAGACCGGTGAGAAAACTCATCGGCAGAAAGATACAGGTAATGATCCCGAAGCGGTACATGGTGCGGTTCATGTGCTCGCGCAGGCGCCGGTCCTCGGACTCCAGCAGCAGCCCCACCCGCTCGCGGGTCAGCTCAAGCTCTTCCAGGTAACGGGTCAGGCTGTTGTTCAGCTCATTCCAGTAGTCAGCGTCGTCATGCGCAAACCAGGACAACTTGATGCGTGAAAGCTGGCCATAAATATCCCGCTGCGGCCCGAGGAACCGGCGCAGGCCGGCGGCGCGCCGACGAATATGCAGCAGCTTGCCGTGCTCGGGGCTGTACCATTCGTCGGCATCGTTCTTTTCTTCCTCTTCATCGACCGATTCGGTCAGCTCACCCACCAGATCCTGAACCTTGTCGGTGAGGTGCTGCGCCAGGTGCAGGATCAGCTCCGAGGCGCCCTTCGGGCCTTTGCCCTGCCCCAGCAGCTCAATCAGCTCCTCGGTGGCACGCAACGGACGCAGGCGCAGCGAGATGACTCGCTGCGCGGCGGCGAAGATACGCACCGAGACCATGTCTTCAGGTTCCGCACCGGGATTCAGATTCACGCCGCGCAGAAACAGCAGCAGCTCCTGCTCCGGCAACGGCAGCAAACGCGGCCGGGTGTTCTCTTCCAGCAACAGGTCGCAGGCAAACTCGCTCAGACCGCTGCCGGTGCGCAACCACGCATGTGTCTGCGGGTGACTACGGTCCCAATGCAGCCACAGGCTTTCTTCTGGCTGCAATGCAAGGTCCTGCAACTCGGTTCGAGCGATGAAACGCGCCCCACCTTTACCGTCCAAAACGAGGGCATGAACCAGCCCCCACTGCGCGTTTGCTTCATCGAACATGGATACTTCGCTTATTCCGGCATGGTCAGGGGTGATGGGGAAATGATGACGCCATTGTTGTCGGCATACAGGTACTCACCCGGGCGGAACGTCACGCCGCCAAAGGTCACCGGCACATTCAGTTCGCCTATGCCGCGCTTCTCGGTTTTCTTCGGATGACTGGCGAGCGCCTGGACACCCAGGTCGGTCTGGGCGATGACATCCACGTCACGGATGCAGCCGTAGATCAACATGCCTTCCCAGCCGTTCTTGGCAGCCTTGTCTGCCAGCATGTCACCCAGCAACGCGCAACGCAGCGAACCACCGCCGTCGACGACCAGCACCTTGCCCTTGCCGTCGAGCTCGACCTGCTCCCTGACCTTGGAGTTGTCCTCGAAACATTTCAGCGTGACGATCTGGCCACCAAACGAATCGCGGCCGCCAAAATTGCTGAACATCGGCTCCACGACCTGGATCAGGTCCGGATAGGCGTCACACAGATCGGGGGTGAGGTAGTGCATGGGTCAACTCCTGTCATCGGCTATGGGGTCGCGATTGATACAGACGATTTATTGAAACAGACACGACCGGATCAGCATAACCATAGCGACTTTACCGGCTAACTGCCTACCGCGACCTGAAACTCTGCAACCTGTTCAGGAACGGAACGCTCACCCAGCCACTCGATCACTCGCGGCCAGACCTGCTGCTGCGCAGCCTTGCTGACCAGCATCTGCACATGGTCGAAATCCTCGCTGAAGCCGTATTCGCGGCCCAGGCAGAGGAATTGCCTGTGTGCGCTGCCGATCTGCTCGAACAGTTCACGGCAAGCCCACACCGGGTCCTGCTGGTCGCCGGCCGCAGCGACAGCCAGAAGCGGTACCTGAACCGCGCTCAACCCTGCCCACCAGTTGTTGTCACGCTCGCCGAAACGCCCGAACAGCCCGTGCCAACGCATGCTTTCCAGAACCAGACCGATCGGCTCGTCTTCCGGCCCGCGCTTGAAACGCGGGCCGGAAATATGCTCGAAGGACCTCAGCAGCAACTTCGCAGACCATTGCAGTGGCGGGACTTTCAGCGGCCAGTAGGTGCGGCTGACCTGGCTGCCGAACAGCGCCACGGACGCCGCAGTATCAGCACCCAGATACTGACCGCCTAAGGCTGCCGCCAGGCTGGTGCCGCCCAGCGAATGGCCGATCCAGTGCGGTATCTGCCCGCTTTGCTCGACGACGAATGCGGCAATGGCTGGCAAATCGAAACGCGCGTAGTCCGCCACGCAATTGCTGCGATAACTCAGGTTGCGAGCCGACAAGCCATGGCCGCGCATTTCGGGAATCCACACGTCATAGCCGGCCCGCGCCAGATACGCACCCAGACCGATGCCCTTGGGCGAATACCAGAAACGCCGGTTGGAAAAGCTGCCATGCAGCAGTATGACTGGAGTACCACGCACATCGGGCTGATCGGCGAGCCCTAGCCGGGTCACCGCCAGTTCGACACTGGCGTCGGGACTGTTGGCAGGTTTGAGACGGTAGACGTCCTCGACCAGATCGCCACGACGCTCGGCGCTGATCAAGGCAACGGGAAAAAGCTGGCTGCTGCTCTGCATATCACTCTTTATCTGGCTTGACAGACGGGATGAAACCACGCGCTCCGGGATCTCGCGATGCGCCATAAAAAAGGCGGCTTCCGAAGAAACCGCCTCATTCAAACACCTGAACCACATGACGGCTCAGGCCGCGTTCGCGTCACACGGCGGCCCGCTCCTGCGAGGACCGCGCCTCAGGCGAGCCGCCTGTCAGACAGGCGACTGTGCTTCGGCGAGGAAGAACCAGGTCTCCAGTACCGAGTCGGGGTTGAGCGACACACTCTCGATGCCCTGATCCATTAGCCAGCGCGCCAGATCCGGGTGATCGGAAGGCCCCTGCCCACAGATGCCGATGTACTTGCCGGCCTTGTTGCACGCCTGAATGGCGTTGGACAGAAGCTTCTTGACCGCCGGGTTACGTTCGTCGAACAGGTGGGCGATCACGCCGGAGTCACGGTCGAGACCGAGTGTCAGCTGGGTCAGGTCGTTGGAGCCGATGGAGAAGCCGTCGAAGTACTCAAGGAACTCTTCCGCCAGAATCGCGTTGGACGGCAGTTCGCACATCATGATGATGCGCAGGCCGTTTTCGCCACGCTTCAGGCCGTTGGCGGCCAGCAGATCGATCACCTGACTCGCCTCGCCCAAGGTACGGACGAACGGCACCATGATCTCGACGTTGGTCAGGCCCATCTCTTCGCGCACACGCTTGAGCGCACGGCACTCCAGCTCGAAACAGTCACGGAAGTTCTCACTGATATAGCGCGACGCACCGCGAAAGCCCAGCATCGGGTTTTCTTCTTCGGGCTCGTAAAGCTTGCCGCCAATCAGGTTCGCATACTCGTTGGACTTGAAGTCCGAGAGGCGCACGATGACCTTTTTCGGCGTGAACGCGGCGCCCAGGGTGCTGATACCCTCGACCAGCTTGTCGACGTAGAAACCGACCGGATCATGGTAACCGGCGATGCGCTTGTCGACGCTTTCCTTGATTTCCGGTGGCAGCACCGAATAGTTGAGCAACGCCTTGGGGTGCACGCCGATCATGCGGTTGATGATGAACTCCAGACGCGCCAGACCCACCCCGGCATTGGGCAATTGGGCGAAATCGAAGGCACGGTCCGGATTGCCGACGTTCATCATGATCTTGAACGGCAGATCAGGCATTGCATCGACCGAATTGGTCTTGATGTCGAAGCCCAGCTCGCCTTCGAAGATGTAACCGGTGTCGCCCTCAGCGCAGGAGACCGTGACGCCCTGGCCATCCTGAAGGGTCTGCGTGGCGTTACCGCAACCAACCACTGCCGGGATGCCCAGTTCACGGGCGATGATCGCCGCGTGGCAGGTACGACCGCCACGGTTGGTGACGATTGCACTGGCGCGCTTCATCACCGGCTCCCAGTCCGGGTCGGTCATGTCCGACACCAGCACGTCGCCGGGCTGGACCTTGTCCATCTCGGACACGTCCTTGATGATGCGCACCTTGCCCGCGCCGATGCGCTGACCGATGGCACGGCCTTCGACCAGCACCTTGCCGGTCTCCTTGAGCAGATAGCGTTCCATGACGTTGGCCGATGCACGGCTCTTCACCGTTTCCGGACGCGCCTGGACGATGTACAGCTTGCCGTCGTCACCGTCCTTGGCCCACTCGATGTCCATCGGGCACTTGTAGTGCTTTTCGATGATCATCGCCTGTTTGGCCAGTTCGGACACTTCGGCATCGCTCAGACAGAAACGCGCGCGATCGGCAGGCTCGACGTCGATCACCTTGACCGAACGACCGGCCTTGGCTTCTTCGCCGTAAATCATCTTGATCGCCTTGCTGCCCAGATTGCGACGCAGGATCGCCGGGCGGCCAGCCGCCAGCGTGTCCTTGTGCACGTAGAACTCGTCCGGGTTGACGGCGCCCTGCACAACCGTCTCGCCCAGGCCGTAAGCACCGGTGATGAACACCACGTCGCGGAAGCCGGACTCGGTGTCGAGGGTGAACATGACACCGGCCGTACCGGTTTCGGAGCGCACCATACGCTGCACGCCCGCAGACAGCGCGACCAGCTTGTGGTCGAAGCCCTGGTGTACGCGGTAGGAAATTGCACGGTCGTTGAACAGTGAAGCAAAAACTTCCTTGGCGGCACGGATCACGTTCTCGACGCCGCGGATGTTCAGGAAGGTCTCCTGCTGGCCGGCGAACGACGCATCCGGCAAGTCTTCGGCAGTTGCGGAGGAACGCACGGCCACAGCCAGGTTCGGATTACCCGCAGACAGCTCGGCAAACGCAGTACGAATCTGGGCGTTGAGCTGCTCGGGGAACTCGGCTTCCATGATCCACTGACGAATCTGCGCACCGGTGCGGGCCAGCGCGTTGACATCGTCGACGTCAAGGGCGTCCAGCGCAGCATGGATCTGCTCGTTGAGGCCGCTGAGCTCGAGAAAGTCACGGTAGGCCTGGGCGGTAGTCGCGAAGCCGCCGGGCACCGACACACCAGCACCTGCGAGGTTGCTGATCATCTCGCCGAGGGACGAGTTTTTGCCCCCCACGTGCTCTACATCATGGACGCCGAGCTTATCGAGGGAAACTACGTACTCTACCAAGGTGATCTCTCCACTAACTGTGTTTGTTGTTGGGAAAAGCTCATTCACCTGCGCCACATGCGGTGTGGCTTCAGGCGTGTCTGCCCGGACGTACAGATCGGGCGTTGAAAACCGTGCTTCAAAACCAGGTGTGCAAAAAAGCTGCACCTGCGGGCTCTCATGGCAGGCCAGCACGCCTATGATAGCCAGAATTCGTCAACTGCTTAAGGCCTGGGGCAAAAATGAAACGATCCGCTTTTTTCATCTCGGACGGCACGGGTATCACCGCCGAAACCCTGGGCCAGAGCCTGTTGGCACAATTTGAAAACATTACGTTCAACAAGTTCACCAGGCCCTATATCGACAGTGTCGAGAAGGCGCGGGCGATGGTACAACAAATCAATAATGCCGCCGACAAGGACGATGTGCGGCCGATCATCTTCGACACCATCGTCAATCAGGACATTCGCGAGATTCTGGCGACGTCCAATGGCTTCATGATTGATATCTTTTCGACCTTCCTGGCCCCGCTGGAGCAGGAGCTTAGTTCACACTCGTCCTACTCCGTGGGTAAATCGCATTCCATCGGGCATAACTCCAATTACATGGAGCGCATCGAGGCGGTCAACTTCGCGCTGGACAACGATGATGGCGCACGGACGCATTATTACGACAAGGCCGACATTATCCTCGTCGGCGTCTCGCGCTGCGGCAAAACCCCGACCTGTCTGTACATGGCCATGCAGTTCGGTATCCGGGCCGCCAACTATCCGCTGACCGAAGATGACATGGAGAGGCTGCAGCTGCCTGCGGCGCTCAAGCAGCATCGCGAAAAGCTCTTCGGCCTGACCATCGACCCGGACCGTCTCACCGCGATTCGCCACGAGCGCAAGCCCAACAGCCGCTACTCCAGCTACGCGCAGTGCGAATTCGAGGTGCGCGAGGTGGAAAGCCTGTTCCGCCGCGAGAACATCGCGCACATCAACTCCACGCATTTTTCGGTGGAAGAAATCTCCGCCAAGGTGCTGGTCGAAAAAGGCGTGGAGCGACGTTTCAAATAGACGCTGCGGTCACCCCGCCAAACTGATCACTTCACTCGCCTGACTGCGGCACACGTACCCAGCCTTCCATCAGCACTCGGGCGCTGCGGCTCATCAGGGCCTTGGTGACTTTCCAGTCACCGCCCTCCTGAACAGCCTGGGCGCCGACTCGCAAGGTGCCGGAGGGATGGCCAAAGCTGACCGCACTGCGCGCCTGACCGCCAGCGGCCAGATTGACCAGCGTGCCCGGAATGGCTGCTGCCGTACCGATGGCTACCGCAGCCGTACCCATCATCGCGTGGTGCAGCTTGCCCATCGACACGGCGCGCACCAGCAGCTCGATATCCTGCGCAGCGACAGGCTTGCCACTCGACGCCAGGTAATCGGCAGGCGCCGCTACAAAAGCCACTTTGGGTGTGTGCTGGCGTGCGGCAGCTTCATCGATGTTGCCAATCAGGCCCATCCTCACCGCACCGTAGGCGCGGATGGCCTCCAGACGGGCCAGCGCCTGCGGGTCAGCGTTGATATCGCCCTGCAACTCAGTGCCGGTATAGCCGATGTCAGCAGCGTTGACAAAAATCGTCGGAATGCCGGCATTGATCATGGTCGCTTTCAGAAGGCCGATACCGGGCACTTCTAGATCGTCCACCAGATTGCCAGTGGGGAACATCGAGCCGCCCGCGCCCTCTTCGTCCGCCGCCGGGTCAAGAAACTCCAGTGGCACTTCGGCTGCCGGGAAGGTCACGCCATCCAGCTCGAAATCGCCGGTTTCCTGCACCGCGCCGTTGCTGATCGGCACATGGGCGATGATGGTCTTGCCGATGTTGGCCTGCCAGATACGCACCACCGCAACGCCGTCCTGCGGAACGCGGTCAGGGTCGACCAGACCGCTCGTAATCGCGAATGGCCCCACGGCCGCTGACAGGTTGCCGCAATTGCCGCTCCAGTCGACAAACGGCTTGTCGATGGACACCTGGCCGAACAGGTAATCGACATCGTGGTCGGGCCTGCTGCTGCGCGACACAATCACGCTCTTGCTGGTACTCGACGTCGCGCCGCCCATGCCATCGATCTGCTTTTCATAGGGGTCAGGGCTGCCGATGACTCGCAGCAGCAACGCATCCCGCGCCGATCCCGGAGTCTGTGCGGCTTCAGGCAGGTCCGTCAGCCTGAAAAACACACCCTTGCTGGTGCCGCCACGCATGTAGGTGGCCGGGATGCGGATCTGGGGTAAATGAGCCATGAATTCGTTGTCCTGTTCAAAGAGCGCGCTGCGCGCTCAAAATCGGACGCAGAGCGTCCAGAACTGCATGCCCACGCGGAGCATGGGCACGATAGTGCTCTTGCGCACGCTTATCGTTCTTCACGCTCAAGCGTAGCTACGATGCAGTAGCCTCCAGAAAATCCTGAGCAAAACGCTGCAACACGCCGCCCGCCTCATAAATAGAAAGCTCTTCAGCAGTGTCCAGACGGCATGTCACCGGCACCTCGACGCGTTCGCCGTTACGGCGCTGAATCACCAGCGTCAATGTCGCGCGCGGTGTGCGCTGGCCGATCACATCGAAGGTTTCGCTGCCATCGATACCCAGAGTCAGACGGCTGGTGCCGGGCTTGAACTCCAGCGGCAGCACGCCCATGCCGACCAGGTTGGTGCGGTGAATACGCTCGAAACCTTCTGCAGCAATCGCTTCGACGCCCGCCAGCCTGACGCCTTTGGCCGCCCAGTCACGGGACGAGCCCTGCCCATAGTCGGCACCGGCAATAATGATCAACGGCTGCTTGCGCGCCATGTAGGTTTCGATGGCTTCCCACATGCGCGTGACCACGCCTTCGGGTTCGATGCGGGTCAGCGAGCCTTTCCTGACCTTGCCATCGACCACTGCCATCTCGTTGACCAGTTGCGGGTTGGCAAAGGTCGCGCGCTGGGCGGTCAGGTGGTCGCCCCGATGGGTCGCATAAGAGTTGAAGTCTTCTTCCGGCAGTCCCATTTTCGCCAGGTACTCGCCCGCCGCACTGTCGAGCATGATCGCGTTGGACGGCGACAGGTGATCGGTGGTGATGTTGTCCGGCAGCACGGCGAGAGCCCGCATGCCCTTGAGCGTACGTTCTCCGGCCAATGCGCCTTCCCAGTAGGGCGGGCGACGGATGTAGGTGCTCATCGGACGCCAGTCGTACAGCGGCTCGACCTTCGGCCCGCTGTGCTCTTCGATGGCAAACATCGGGATATAAACCTGACGGAACTGCTCGGGCTTGACCGACGCCTGCACGACCGCATCAATCTCTTCATCGCTCGGCCAGATGTCCTTGAGACGGATTTCCCGGCCCTCGGCGACGCCCAGCACATCGTTTTCTATATCGAAGCGGATGGTCCCGGCAATGGCATACGCCACCACCAGGGGCGGCGAAGCCAGAAAGGCCTGTTTGGCATAGGGGTGAATACGCCCGTCGAAATTACGGTTACCGGACAAGACCGCCGTGGCGTACAGGTCGCGGTCGATGATTTCCTGCTGGATCAGCGGATCGAGCGCGCCGGACATGCCATTGCAGGTGGTGCAGGCAAAGGCCACGACGCCGAAACCCAGTTGCTCCAGCTCCGAGGTCAGCCCTGCTGCGTCCAGGTATAGCGCCACGGTTTTCGAGCCGGGTGCCAGCGATGATTTCACCCACGGCTTGCGCAGCAGCCCCAGGCGGTTGGCGTTGCGTGCCAGCAGACCGGCGGCAATGACGTTGCGCGGGTTGCTGGTGTTGGTGCAACTGGTGATCGCCGCGATGATCACCGCGCCGTCGGGCATCTGCCCCGGCACCTCGTCCCATTGCCCGGCAATACCTCTGGCCGCCAGATCGGCGGTGGCAACCCGCGCATGAGGGTTGGAGGGGCCGGCCATGTTGCGCACCACACTGGACAGGTCGAAACTCAGCACCCGCTCGTAGTGCACCTCGCTGAGGCTGTCCGACCAAAGGCCAGTGTGCCGGGCATACAGCTCGACCAGTTTGACCTGCTCGTCCTCGCGCCCTGTCAAACGCAGGTAGTCGATGGTTTGCGAGTCAATGGAGAACATCGCCGCCGTCGCGCCGTATTCAGGCGCCATGTTGGAGATCGTCGCCCGGTCGCCCAGGGTCAGGCTCGACGCGCCTGCGCCATAGAACTCCAGGTAAGCGCCAACCACCTTCTGTTGGCGCAGGTATTCGGTCAGCGCGAGCACTACGTCGGTGGCGGTGATGCCTGGCTGGCGGCGCCCGGTCAGTTCGACACCAATGATGTCCGGCAGGCGCATCCACGAGGCGCGCCCGAGCATGACGTTTTCGGCCTCGAGCCCGCCGACGCCGATGGCAATCACGCCGAGGGCGTCGACGTGCGGCGTGTGGCTGTCCGTGCCCACCAGCGTGTCGGGAAAGGCTACGCCGTCGAGCACCTGCACCACCGGCGACATTTTCTCCAGATTGATCTGGTGCATGATGCCGTTGCCCGGCGGGATCACTTCGACGTTCTTGAACGCCTGCTTGGTCCAGTCAATGAAATGAAAACGGTCTTCGTTGCGACGGTCTTCAATGGCGCGGTTCTTGGCGAACGCCTGCGGGTCGTTACCGTCGGACTCCACTGCCAGCGAGTGGTCGACGATCAATTGCACCGGAACCACCGGGTTGACCAGCGCAGGATCGCCACCCTGCGAAGCGATCGCGTCGCGCAGTCCGGCAAGGTCGACCAACGCGGTCTGACCCAGAATGTCGTGGCAGACCACACGTGCCGGGAACCAGGGAAAATCCAGATCACGCTTGCGCTCGATGAGCTGGGTCAACGAGGCATTCAAGGTCGCCGGATCACAACGGCGCACCAGGTTCTCGGCCAGCACCCGCGAGGTGTAGGGCAGCGTGGCATAGGCGCCGGGCTTGAGCGCCTCGACGGCCGCCCGAGCGTCGAAATAATCCAGTCGGGTGCCAGGGAGCGGTTTGCGAAATTCACTGTTCATTGCGGGACTCGATCACGGAGTGTTCGGAATACGGGTGGGGAGCTCGTCGGCGGCTCCCCTGCCCCCTTTTCAGCGCTGTTCCAAGGGTACGAACGCGCGCTGTTCGACGCCGATGTACTCGGCGCTCGGGCGAATGATGCGGTTATTGGCACGCTGTTCGAAAACGTGAGCGGCCCAGCCGGTCAGGCGTGAGCAGACGAAGATCGGGGTGAACAGCTTGGTCGGGATGCCCATGAAGTGATACGCCGACGCATGGTAGAAGTCGGCGTTGGGGAACAGTTTCTTCTGCTCCCACATGACCTTGTCGATGGCCTCGGAAACCGGGAACAGCACCGTATCGCCCACTTCGTCAGCGAGTTTCTTCGACCAGCCCTTGATCACCTCGTTGCGCGGGTCGGACTCCTTGTAGATCGCATGGCCAAAGCCCATGATCTTTTCCTTGCGCTCCAGCATGCCCAGCGTGCCTTTGGTGGCCTCTTCAGCCGAGGCGAAGCGCTGAATCATTTCCATTGCAGCCTCGTTGGCACCACCGTGCAGCGGGCCGCGCAAGGTGCCGATGGCGGCTGTGACGCAGGAATACAGGTCCGACAGCGTCGACGCGCAGACGCGGGCGGTGAAGGTCGAGGCATTGAATTCGTGCTCGGCGTACAGAATCAGCGAGACGTCCATGACCTTGCGGTGCAGTTCGCTGGGCGCCTTGTCGAGCAACAGGTGCAGAAAATGCCCGCCGATGGAGTCTTCTGCGGAGGTGCAGTCGATACGCTTGCCGTCATGACTGAAGCGATACCAGTAGCACATGATCGCCGGGAACGCTGCGAGCAGACGGTCGGTTGAGTCGCGCTGCTGATCGAAGCTGCGCTCCGGCTCCAGGGTGCCGAGCATGGAGGCACCCGTGCGCATGACATCCATCGGGTGAGTGTCGGCGGGTATGCGTTCCAGCACTTCCTTCAAGGCCTGCGGCAGATCGCGCAGGCCCTTGAGTTTGTCCATATAGGCAGACAATTCGGCTTTATCAGGCAGTTCGCCGTACAGCAGCAGATAGGCAACTTCTTCAAAGCGAGCTTCGGCGGCCAGATCGCGCACATCATAGCCACGATAGGTCAGCCCGGCACCGGCCATGCCCACCGTGGACAACGCCGTCTGCCCGGCCACCTGCCCGCGTAGTCCGGCACCACTCAATACTTTTGCTTCAGCCATGGTTTTCTCCAATTTTGTTTTTGTGTGACTGGACGCGGAGCGCGGGGACGAGTGTCAGCCTGCCCCTTTCAGCCCTTCTTCTGCGCGAACAGCGCATCCAGCTTCTGCTCGAATGTGTGGTAATCGATCGCGTCATACAGCTCCATGCGCGTCTGCATACTGTCGATCACGTTTTTCTGGCTGCCGTCACGGCGGATCGCGCCGTAGACATTTTCCGCAGCCTTGTTCATCGCACGGAATGCGGAAAGCGGGTACAGCACCAGCGACACGTCCGCCTCGCGCAGCTCATCGACCGTAAACAACGGCGTGGCGCCAAACTCGGTGATGTTGGCGAGGATCGGCACACCTGCACGGTTGGCGAATTGCTTGTACATTGCCAGTTCGGTGATGGCCTCGGGGAACACCATATCCGCGCCGGCTTCAATACAGGCAGCGGCACGCTCCAGCGCCGACTCCAGCCCTTCAACCGCCAACGCATCGGTACGCGCCATGATCACGAAGCTGTCGTCAGTCCGGGCATCCACGGCAGCCTTGATCCGGTCGACCATTTCCTGCTGAGAGACAATTTCCTTGTTGGGACGATGCCCGCAACGCTTGGCACCCACCTGATCCTCAATGTGAATCGCCGCCGCTCCGGCCTTGATCATCGAGCGCACGGTACGCGCCACATTGAAAGCCGAAGAACCGAAACCGGTGTCGACATCCACCAGCAACGGCAGGTCGCAAACGTCGGTGATACGCCGCACATCGATCAGCACGTCTTCAAGACCGGTGATTCCCAGGTCCGGAATGCCCAGTGATCCCGCCGCGACTCCGCCGCCAGATAGATAAATGGCCTTGAACCCGGCACGTTTGGCGAGCAGTGCGTGGTTGGCATTGATCGCGCCGACCACTTGCAGCGGCTGTTCGCTGGCGACTGCGTCGCGGAAACGCTGGCCGGGAGTGCTGTTGTTATGACTCATTGCGTACCTCGGTCGGAAGTCGTCTGGGAAGCCGCCTGATAATGGCGCTCGATGTTGCGTCTGGACGCGCCGATATGGCGGCGCATCAACAATTCGGCCAGCTCACCGTCGCGGTCGGCGATAGCGTCGAGAATGCGGTGATGTTCGGCAAAAGCCTGGCGAGGCCGGTTGGGCGTGGTGGAATACTGAATGCGGTACATGCGCACCAGCTGGTAGAGCTCACCACAGAGCATCTGGCTGAGGGTGCGATTGCCGCTGCCCTGGATGATGCGATAGTGAAAGTCGAAATCGCCCTCTTGCTGGTAATAGCCGATACCTGCCTGAAAGGCGGCATCGCGCTCATGGGTATCCAGAACGCCGCGCAGCTCGTCGATTTCGGCCTGGGTCATGCGTTCGGCGGCCAGACGACAGGCCATACCCTCCAGTGACTCGCGAATTTCATAGAGTTCGATCAGTTCGGCATGACTGAGCGACACCACCCGGGCGCCCACATGCGGCACACGAACCACCAGTCGCTGCCCTTCGAGCCGGTGAATCGCTTCGCGCAGCGGCCCGCGACTGATGCCATAGGTGCGAGCCAGTTCCGGCTCGGAAATCTTGCTGCCGGGGGCAATCTCGCCTTTCACGATAGCCGATTGAATGCGTCGGAAAACGTTCTCGGAGAGGGTTTCCGAGTCGTCGGCAACCGTCATTGTTTTTTCGACCACATTCAGCATTGTCGACACCTCATGGCTATATGCGCTCAAATCTAGTCATATTTAGTCAATCCGTCAAAGCCAAACCCAGCATTGTCGACAATCAGTCAAAGCGGGTGAACTCTGCTCGACAACGCAACCTGAACAGCTACACAGGTTGATCACTGGCAGCCGCAGGGCTTCATGCTAGAATGCGTCGCGTCCGTACAGCGCGCTCCGCAGCGGAGCCAGCGACTGCGAACCGCCTGCCCTACTATCATCAGGTCAATTCCATTTGCGCCCTGACCCTGAAGTTGTTCGCTCATCGCGCCAGGATTTATGAGACTGACTACCCTCCCCACACTGCTCAGCCTTCTGTTTTTGCCCGGCCTGACCCTGGCCGCCAACAAGACAGTCTATGGCCTCAACGAATACGCCCGGCTGATCGAAATCGATATCGAGATCGCCGCCAAGCTCGACACCGGTGCCAAGACCGCCTCGCTGAGCGCCCGCGACATCAAACATTTCAAGCGCGATGGCGAAAGCTGGGTGCGTTTCTATCTGGCCAGCGACAGCAAGCATGTACACCCCATCGAACGCCCCCTGGCGCGGGTCAGCAAGATCAAGCGGCGTGCCGACGATCTCGACCCGGATGACGACAATCGCTATTCGTCACGCCCGGTGATCAGCCTCGATATCTGCATGGGTGAATCTTTACGCACCATAGAAGTGAACTTGACTGACCGAAGTGCTTTCCAATACCCGCTTTTGATCGGCTCCGAAGCCTTGAAACGCTTTGATGCGCTGGTCGATCCAAGTCTTAAATATGCGGCAGGGAAGCCCGGCTGCGCTTCCGTCGCTCAAAACGCAGAGTAAATCCATGCGCTCTCTTACACTCCATCTGAAGATCCTGATCACTGCCCTGGTGACCCTCGGCATCGCGATCACGGCCTATCAGATTCTGGCGCTGGGCATACCCGTCAGCGAAGACGAAACCGATGACCTGTGGAATATCGACGCCAAAGTCGAATTCGTCGCCAATCCCAAGGATTCGGTGAAGGTACAGATGTTCGTGCCGCCGCTCGCCCACGACTACATCAGCCTCAATGAAAGCTTCATCTCGAACAATTACGGCGTCAGCGTCAACCGCGCCGACGGCAACCGCAAGGTCACCTGGTCGGCCCGTCGCGCCACCGGCAACCAGACCCTCTACTACCGACTGGTGCTGACCAAGCGTTACAGCGGTGAAAAACCCAAGGTCAAAGGGCCTATCTTTCGCGACAGCATGACCGTCGAAGGCCCGGAAAAGATCGCCGCCGAAGCACTGCTGGCGCCCATTCGCCAGCATTCGGCGGACGTGGAGACCTTCATTACCGAGGCCATCAAGCGCGTCAACAACCTGAATGACGATAACGTCAAACTGCTGCTGGCCGGTGATAACTCGGCGTCCAACAAGGCTCGGGTCACCGAACTGCTGCTGTCGATCGCCCACGTACCGCTGGAAAAAGCCCACACCATTCGCCTGGATGCCGAGCAGCAGACGCCGGAACTCTGGCTGCGCAGCTTCAACGGCAAGGAATGGCTGTACTTCAATCCCGACACCGGTGAAGCCGGCCTGCCGGATGACCGCCTGCTCTGGTGGACCGGCGAGGAAGGCCTGGTCAGCGTCGAAGGCGGCAAGAAGGTGCAAGTCACGTTCAGCCTCAACAACAGTGAAATGAACGCGATGCGGCTCGCCAAACTGACCGATGCCAGCACCGATTCGGACTTCCTGGCCTATTCGCTGTACGGCTTGCCGCTGCAAACCCAGCAGACCTTCATGATCATGGTCATGATCCCGATTGGCGTGCTGGTCATCCTGATCCTGCGCAACCTGATTGGCCTGCAGACACTGGGCACCTTCACCCCCGTGCTGATTGCGCTGGCATTCCGTGAAACGCAACTGGGCTTCGGCATTGCACTGTTTACCGTGATCACGGCGCTGGGCTTGTCCCTGCGCTCGTATCTGGAGCACCTGAAACTGCAAATGCTGCCGCGCCTGTCGGTGGTACTGACCTTCGTCGTGGTGCTGATCGCGGCCATCAGCCTGTTCAGCCACAAGCTCGGGCTGGAGCGCGGCCTGTCGGTTGCGCTGTTCCCGATGGTGATTCTGACCATGACCATCGAGCGCCTGTCGATCACCTGGGAAGAGCGCGGTGGCAGCCATGCCATGAAGGTCGCCATCGGGACGCTGTTCGCCGCGTCGCTGGCGCACCTGATCATGAGCGTGCCGGAACTGACCTATTTCGTCTTCACCTTCCCCGCAGTGCTGCTGATACTGGTCGGCTTCATGCTGGCAATGGGCAGATACCGTGGCTACCGGCTGACCGAGCTGATGCGCTTCAAGGCATTCCTGAAAGAGGAAAAGGCCAAGTGATCGGCTGGTGGAAGACCTGGAAGGCGCTCGAAGCGCGCGGCATCATGGGCATCAATCGACGTAACGCCGACTATGTGCTCAAGTACAACAAGCGCAGCCTCTATCCGATCGTCGATGACAAGATCATCACCAAGGAGCGAGCCATCGCCGCAGGCATTCATGTGCCGGAGATGTACGGCGTGATTTCCACGGAAAAGGAAATCGACAGGCTCGACGAGATCATCGGCGCGCACCGCGACTTCGTGATCAAACCTGCACAGGGCGCAGGCGGCGATGGCATTCTGGTGATCGCCGACCGTTTCGAGGAACGCTTTCGCACCGTCTCGGGACGCATCATCAGCCACTCGGAAATCGAGCATCAGGTTTCCAGCATTCTCACTGGCCTGTATTCCCTGGGCGGTCACCGCGACCGGGCGCTGATCGAGTACCGGGTCGTACCGGACCCGATCTTCAAAAGCATCAGTTACGAAGGCGTACCGGACATCCGCATCATCGTGCTGATGGGTTATCCGGTGATGGCCATGCTGCGCTTGCCTACCCGTCAATCAGGCGGCAAGGCTAACCTCCACCAAGGCGCCATTGGCGTAGGTGTGGACCTGGCCACCGGTGTCACCCTGCAAGGAACGTGGCTGAACAACATCATCAGCAAGCACCCGGACACCACCCACTCGGTGGATGGCGTGCAATTGCCCAACTGGGACGGCTTCATGAAGCTTGCCGCCGAGTGCTACGAGTTGTGCGGCCTGGGCTACATCGGCGTCGACATGGTGCTGGACCAGGACAAAGGCCCGTTGATTCTGGAGCTCAACGCCCGTCCCGGTCTGAATATTCAGATCGCCAACGACAGTGGCCTGACCCATCGCACTCAGGCCGTCGAGGCGCGTCTGGAGCAACTGGCTCTTGAAGGACGCCACGAATCGGCGCAGGAGCGGGTCAGCTTTGTCCAGGACCTGTTCGGCCACGTGCCCGGCGCCTGAACCGACATACCGCTAGGACTGCCGCACCGGCAAGGCTACAATCGCCAGCCGCGTTTCCAAGACCGATATTCGACGATGCCGATCTGCTCGATACACCCCCTGCCCTACAGCGCCGACCCGATCGCGTTCTTTGCGCGAATCCGCGAAGCGCCGGGTGCGGTGCTGCTCGACAGCGGCAGACCAGCAGCCGTTCGGGGCCGACATGACCTGCTCAGCGCATGGCCGCTGCAGGAACTGAGCGTAACCGATGACGAGGACGGGGCTGCCTATCTCCAGCGCTTGCGCGACAGTCTCGAGGCGCTCGGCACAGCACAGCTGCCTGACGGATGCGAACTGCCCTTCGCTGGCGGCCTGATCGGTTATCTGAGCTATGAATTCGGTCGACGCCTGGAGCCTTTGCCGGATCAGGCCATTGACGACCTGCAACTGCCCGAGGCCCGTCTGGGGCTCTACGCCTGGGCGCTGATCAGTGATCATCAGGAGCAGACCAGCCAGCTGATTTTTCACCCGTCCCTGGCCACACGCGAGCGCAAACGGCTGATTGAGCTGTTCTCTGTCGATGTCCCTGAGCCGCACGCGGAGTTCCGCCTCAGCCAGCCGTTTCAAGCCAGCATCAGCGCGGATCACTATCGCCAGGCTTTCCAACGAATTCAGGCCTACATTCAGGCTGGTGACTGCTATCAGGTGAACTTCGCACAACGCTTTCAGGCGCAGTGCGCTGGTGACCCGTGGGCCGCTTATTGTGCACTGCGAGCGGCTTGCCCGACGCCGTTCGCCGGCTACCTGAGCCTGCCGGGAGCCGATGCGATTCTGAGTCTTTCGCCGGAGCGCTTCGTGCGGGTCAGCGCCCGGCAGGTCGAAACCCGCCCGATCAAAGGCACTCGCCCCCGTAGCGCGGACCCCGCGCAGGATGCCGCCTTCGCCGCCGAACTGCTGGCCAGCGAGAAGGATCGCGCAGAAAACCTGATGATCGTCGATTTACTGCGTAACGACCTGGGCCGCAGTTGCCGCATCGGCTCGGTGAAAGTCCCCGAGCTGTTCAGCCTCGAAAGCTACCCCAATGTGCACCACCTGGTGAGCAGCGTGACCGGCGAGCTGGCCGCTGGCAACGATGCACTGGACCTGATCGGCGGCAGCTTTCCCGGCGGCTCGATCACGGGTGCGCCGAAGATCCGCGCCATGCAGATCATCGACGAGCTGGAGCCGACCCGTCGCAGCCTGTATTGCGGCTCGCTGATGTACCTGGACGTGCGCGGCGAGATGGACAGTTCGATCGCCATCCGCAGCCTGCTGGTCAAGAACGGACAGATTTCCTGCTGGGGCGGTGGCGGCATCGTCGCCGATTCCGACTGCGACGCCGAGTATCAGGAAACTTTCACCAAGGTTCGTGTGCTACTGGAGACGCTTGAGGCGCTCTGAGATCCGGCTTCTGTGGGAACGAAGCGCCGGGAGTTCGCCCCGCCTAAAGCATCAGATCCCGATTCGAGGCCTTGATGAATTCCTTTTTCAGGTCATCGAACGTGTGCACCGCCGGAAACTGCGGGAATTCGCGGATCACGTTATTGGGAGCGTGGAACAGGATACCTGCGTCGGCCTCGCCCAGCATGGTCGTGTCGTTGTACGAATCACCGGCAGCAATGACCCGGTAATACAGGCTCTTGAAGGCCAGCACCGACTGACGCTTGGGGTCTTTCTGGCGTAACTGGTAACTGACCACCCGATCGGTCTCGTCAGTGATCAGACGATGACACAGCAGGGTCGGAAAACCCAGTTGACGCATCAGTGGCTGAGAGAACTCATAGAAAGTGTCCGAGAGAATCACCACCTGAAACCGCTCACGCAGCCAGTCGACAAACTCCACGGCGCCCTCCAGCGGCTTGAGGGTGCCGATCACTGCCTGAATGTCCGCCAGTTTCAGACCGTGCTCATCAAGAATGCGCAGGCGCTGCGTCATCAGCACGTCGTAATCGGGAATGTCCCGCGTGGTGGCACGCAGCGATTCGATACCGGTTTTTTCGGCAAAGGCGATCCAGATTTCCGGGACCAGTACCCCTTCGAGGTCCAGACAGGCAATTTCCACAACACACTCCTCAGACCATTCACGCTCGACGCAAGCAGCACTCTAGCCGCTGGCAACGGCCACTGAACAGCGGATTTTGTTACCATTGCCGCCATCACGAGCGCTTAAGCGCCACTCTTGCATTTTAGGAAGCCGCCTGATGAGCCAACCTTTCGACGTCGCTGAACTGGCGACGACCTATGCGAACAAGTCTGCACAAGACATTCTGAAGCTGGCCTTCGAACACTTCGGCGACGACCTGTGGATCTCGTTCAGCGGTGCCGAGGACGTGGTTCTGGTCGACATGGCCTGGAAGCTGAACAAGAACGTCAAGGTCTTCAGCCTGGACACCGGGCGCCTGCACGCGGAAACCTATCGTTTCATCGAACAGGTCCGCGAGCACTACAAGATCGAAATCGAGATCGTTTCGCCCGACCACAGCAAACTTGAACCTTTCGTCAAGGAAAAGGGCCTGTTCAGCTTTTACCGGGATGGTCACGGCGAATGCTGCGGCATCCGCAAGATCGAGCCGCTGCGACGCAAACTGTCTGGCGTCAGCGCCTGGGCAACCGGCCAGCGCCGTGATCAGAGCCCCGGCACGCGCAGTGCCGTTGCTGCAGTGGAAGTCGACAGCGCATTTTCGACGCCCGAGCGCACGCTGTACAAATTCAACCCGTTGGCACAGATGAGCAGCGAGGAAATCTGGGGCTACATCCGCATGCTGGAGCTGCCCTATAACAGCCTGCACGAGCGCGGCTTCATCAGCATCGGCTGCGAACCCTGCACCCGCCCGGTACTGCCGAACCAGCACGAGCGCGAAGGTCGCTGGTGGTGGGAGGAAGCCACGCAGAAGGAATGCGGGCTGCATGCGGGCAATCTGATAGCGCGCAACTGACGCAGCCAGAGGCACGCCTCGACCTGCAAGCTACAAGTCAACGCGCGTCCGGCGCTGACTTGCAGCTTGCCGCTGCTCCTAGTGCACCGGCAACTCGACGTTGGCAAACAGCTCTTCCATTTCCTGCTTGTTATGGCACTGAATCGCCTTGGCCATGACTTCGCGGGTCAGGTGCGGTGCGAATTTCTCGATGAAATCGCACATGAAACCACGCAGGAAGGTGCCGCGACGGAAAGCGATTTTTGTCACGCTGGACTCGAACAGGTCACTGGCATCGAGCACCACCAGGTCGCTGTCCACCGCCTCGTCTATCGCCATTCTTGCCACGATGCCCACGCCTAGATTCAGCCTGACATAGGTCTTGATCACGTCGGCATCCGCCGCCGTAAACACGACCTTGGGCACCAGCCCGCGATGGCTGAACGCCTCGTCCAGCTTGGAACGGCCGGTAAAGCCGAAGACGTAAGTCACGATCGGGTATTCGGCGAGCAATTCCAGCGTCAGCTTCGGCGCCTTGGTCAACGGGTGCCCCTGCGGCACGACAATGCAACGGTTCCAGCGATAGCACGGCATCATCACCAGATCGCTGAACTGCTCGAGGGCCTCGGTGGCGATGGCAAAATCAACCGTCCCGTCAGCCGCCATTTCGGCGATCTGCATCGGTGAGCCCTGATGCATGTGCAGCGCGACATCTGGGTATTGCTTGATGAAGTTGCTGATTACCGGCGGCAAGGCATAACGCGCCTGGGTGTGAGTGGTGGCGATCGACAGCGTGCCCTTCTTCTCGTTGGAGAACTCCTGGGCAATCTGCTTGATGCTCTCGACCTTGCGCAGGATCTCGCCCGCTGTGGTGATGATGCGCTCGCCTGCCGGTGTCACACGCGTCAGGTGCTTGCCACTGCGGGCGAAAACCTCGACGCCCAGCTCGTCTTCAAGCAGGCGGATCTGCTTGCTGATACCGGGCTGGGAGGTGTAAAGGCTCTGGGCCGTCGCGGAAACGTTGAGGTCGTGGTGCGCCACTTCCCAAATGTAGCGCAGTTGTTGGAGCTTCATATGTATCCCTCAAAGCAGATAAACCCTATGGGTATCGGCGACGGTATATAACTGGATTAATGGTGAGACGAATAATTCTAGAACTTTTTATCACCTTTGTAAGGTGATCGCACGCTCGATTTCATTAAAACCACCAATTGGACCTTCCCTCTACCCCCGCCCCTTTTTCAACATCATCGGAACCATGTAGACCGGCACGTCGGAAAACTGCAGGACCCTGGCAGCCGTGCGGCCTATAGAGGTGCCCTCTTCCATCCTGCGGCTGTGACTGCCGACCACCAGCAAATCCACATTCAGCCTGTGCGCCTGTTCGAGAATCACGCTGGCAGGCTCGCCCTGAACGACACGCACCGTACGAATCAGGGAAAGGTCCGAGTGCCCTTCGCCCAGTTCTTCACGAAACCCGTCGAGCATTCGTTGCTCTATTCCACTCAGAAACGCATTCACACCCTTGCCGCGAAGCTCTTTCAACGCTTCCTCGCCCAGGTAACTCTGCAGCACCGACTCGGCGAACAGGCCCAAAGGCTCGACGACATGGATAACGTACAGCTCGGCGTTGAACGTTCGAGCCAGCGCCAGCGCGTGCTGCGTTACATAAGGCGCGTACAGACCGAGGTCTGCGGCATACAGCATCGAACGGACCATACAACCTCCCATACAACCGGAATGGCGGAGATTGACTCAGCGTAGCAGCGCATCCTCGGCTGCGACGGCGGACTTCTCAGCCCCCGTCGGCAAGTGGCACTATTTCGTTGCTGATGCCGTGCGGAACGTGCCCCGTCGCCACCACATCACGCGCCTTCTCGCAATGGCCGGGCTGATCGTCGAAAAACACATCGGCGGCGAACGCTTCAAGAAAGGCCGACTTTTGCAAGCCACCGAGAAACAGCGACTCGTCCAGACGAATGTCCCATTCGCGCAAGGTGCGGATCACGCGCTCATGGGCAGGTGCCGAGCGAGCCGTGACCAGCGCGGTGCGAATCGGGCAGCTCACGTCGGGAAACTCGCGCTGCAGTTGATTGAGTGCGGCGAGAAACGGCTTGAAGGGACCGCCGCGCAACGGCTCGCGAGCCCACTCACGCTCGCTGGCCTGAAAGGCCGCCAGCCCGCCGCTCTGGTACACCCGCTCTGATTCGTCGGAAAACAACACAGCGTCGCCATCGAAGGCAATCCGCAGCTCGGCGCTGGCTGCACGCCGTGCGCCACCCGAAAGGATGGTCGCGGCCGCAAACCCCGCATCCAGGGCGCTGCGCACATCCTCGGCATGCGTGGAGAGAAACAGGTGGCAGCCAAACGCTGCGAGATACGGGTAAGGACTGCGTCCGCCAGCAAAGGCGGCGCGGCTGATGTCGAGGCCATAATGCTGAATCGAGTTGAAAACCCGCAGGCCGGTATCGGCACTGTTGCGTGACACCAGCACCACTTCGACGCGCGCCTTTTGCAGACTGGCATTGAGGCTCAGGAGTTTTTCGACCAGCGGGAACGCATCGCCCTGCGCGAGAATTTCATCCTCATGCTCGATCTGATACTTGCGGTAGGCCTCGACCCCATCGGCCATGTACACCTCATGACTGTCGCGCAGATCGAACAGCGCGCGCGATGAAATCGCCAGTACCAGCTTGTGGTCTTCAGCTTCTGTCATGAATCACTCCTTGCTTGCCGGGTGGTTGCCCCGATCGATGAACGCCAGTGCCTGATAAAGCGCCCGCACGCGAGGCATGTCAAACCCGGCGGCAAGCGCCGCTGCAAGGGGCCGGGCATAAATGGCGTCCAGCTCCAGCGGGCGTCTTTCGGCCAGGTCGTGGTACATGCTGGGCCTGTAATCCGGCATGCTTTCGGTCACTGTAAACAGATGCTGCGCGAAACCCGGCGGCAAAGTATGCCCACAGGCCTCGGCGCCCTGCACGACCTCGTCCATCAGCGCCCGGATCAAGGCCTGACTGTCCGGATCGGCCATCAATCGTCCGGTACTGGTCTGCAACAAGGCCGACAGCCCGTTGTAGGGCACATTCCAGACCAGCTTCTGCCAGCGGGCCTGCTGCAGATTGGCCATGACCGGGGCGTCGATGCCGGCCGTGCTGAACAGAGCGGCACAGGCTTCGACGACCGCCATGCGGCTCGCCTCATCGGCTGCCGGGCCGCTGTGATAGCCAATGCTGACCGCGCCGAAAGCTTCATGGGCAACGACGCCGGGCGCAACCCGGTTGACGCAGACGAAACACAGCCCGCCGAGCATATGCAGGCTGTCGGGCAGGACATTACGCAGTTGGTCTTCGACAGCCAGACCGTTCTGCAACAGCAGCACGCTGGCGTTCGGCGCAGCCGCCTGGCGAATGATCGGACCGAGCGCGGCATTGCCGGTGCTCTTGGTGCCGACCAGCAGCCAGTCACAAGGCGGCATTTCAGCCGCCGAGCGATACGCCTGAACGGGCTTGAGGGACAATTCGCCATGCACGGCGCTTTTGACCTGCAAACCTTCGCGCGCCACCGTGTCAAACTCGCTGCGCAGCAGAAAATGCACATCGTATCCGGCACGCGCCAGCATCAGTCCGTAAAAGCCACCGATGGCACCCGTACCTATGATGCCGACGCGCGGACGACGAGAATCAACACTCATGACCTCTCCCTTGACTGTCTCGCTATTTGCGGCCGTACACTATCCGTCGCAGCGGATTGTCTTGCAATAAGGCAGCGCATCTCGGCCAAAGACCTGGCCGATACCTCGTTTACTTATTGTCGAACAACGCGATAACGCGCTAAGGTTCGGCTCCCCGCTGCGCTCAAACCTGCTGGGCACCGCCGCACGGGGGACCGTTGGCGGCCAGTACCCGCGACCTGATGAGTAACACGATGGCTGATTTACCGATTGACGACCTCAACGTTGCCTCCAACGAGACTCTGATCACTCCGGATCAGCTCAAGCGCGACATCCCCCTGACCGATGCTGCCCTGCAGACCGTCAGCCAGGGTCGCGAAGTGATTCGCAACATTCTCGATGGCCATGATCACCGCCTGTTCATTGTGATCGGCCCGTGCTCGATCCACGACCTGAAGGCAGCCAAGGAGTACGCCGAGCGTCTCAAGGCGCTGGCGGCGGAAGTATCCGACACGCTGTATCTGGTGATGCGCGTCTACTTCGAGAAGCCACGCACCACGGTAGGCTGGAAAGGTCTGATCAACGACCCGTACCTGGATGACTCGTTCAAGATCCAGGACGGCCTGCACATCGGTCGCCAGCTACTGCTGGATCTGGCCGAAATGGGGCTGCCCACCGCCACCGAAGCCCTGGACCCGATCTCTCCGCAGTATCTGCAGGACCTGATCAGCTGGTCGGCCATCGGCGCGCGCACCACAGAATCCCAGACTCACCGTGAGATGGCTTCGGGCCTGTCCTCGGCAGTCGGCTTCAAGAACGGGACCGACGGCGGCCTGACCGTTGCCATCAACGCCTTGCAATCGGTGTCGAGCCCGCATCGTTTCCTGGGTATCAACCAGGAAGGCGGCGTGTCGATCGTGACCACCAAAGGCAATGCCTACGGTCATGTGGTGCTGCGCGGCGGCAACGGCAAGCCCAACTATGACTCGGTCAGCGTCGCGCTCTGCGAACAGGCCCTGAACAAGTCCGGCATTCGTCCGAACATCATGGTCGACTGCAGCCATGCCAACTCCAACAAGGACCCGGCCCTGCAACCGCTGGTGATGGAAAACGTCGCCAACCAGATCCTGGAAGGCAACGAATCGATCATTGGCCTGATGGTCGAGAGCCATTTGAACTGGGGATGCCAGGCGATTCCCAAGGACCTGTCGGAATTGCAGTACGGCGTGTCCATTACCGATGCCTGCATCGATTGGGAAAGCACCGAAAAGACCCTGCGCAGCATGCATGCGAAACTCAGGGATGTGCTGCCAGCTCGCAAGCGCAAGTGATTGCCTGACCGACTGCACCGCAATAAACGAAAACGCCGAGCAAATGCTCGGNTCGGTAGTGACAGGTCCTCAGAGTTTGGCCGCCTGCGACTGCAGATCATGCAACTCCATATAACGCTCTACATAAGAGCAGGACGGTATGACGGAATAGCCCATGCTGTCGGCATAATCGAGCGCCTCCTTGGTCAGCGCCGCGGCAATTCCGCGACCTCGCAAGGCGTCCGGCACAAAGGTCCGATAGAAATCCAGGGTCTGCTTGCCGAGATCCATGTAGGTCAGATAAGCACGGTGGCCGTCGATAATGATTTCGAAATGGTGGCCGACTTCGTCATGGTGGATGGACAACGCCTCGCTCATCGCTACTCCTCGCGGGTCTTGGAATTTGACCCCTACCTTACCGGTCTTTTTCAGGCGAAGGAACATCTACGCCACCCAGTGTCTGTTTTCGACACCGGTAGAGCACTGCCGATCTCGACGGACATCACATTGAGATAGTAGGCGCCATTAGCGACTATGCTCAAGCGCGGTCGATGTAAAAACACCTTTAAATGTTCGCGTGCCGACCGACAGTCGATCAGGCCAGGGCTGATGAGAACTGTCGGGAACGCTTCAGCACGGCATGGGTCCCGTTAAAGTGGATAGTTTTTGTACAGAACGCTTGAGAAGTAACGCGGAACGCTTTCAAAGCGAGGAATTTTAGCAGCTTCTTGCGCCGGGTCCGTTTACTTACTACAAACAATGGGTACTATGTACGCCGGTCGTTTTCTCATTTTCGAGAGATGACTAATTTGAAAAAAAATTCCTTGAAGGTGAACACGATGAACAACGTTCTGAAATTCTCTGCTCTGGCTCTGGCCGCAGTTCTGGCTACCGGTTGCAGCAGCGTATCCAAAGAAACCGAAGCTCGTCTGACAGCTACCGAAGACGCAGCAGCTCGTTCGCAAGCACGTGCCGACGAAGCCTACCGCAAGGCTGACGAAGCTCTGGCTGCTGCTCAAAAAGCTCAGCAAACTGCTGACGAAGCCAACGAGCGCGCTCTGCGCATGTTGGACAAAGCCAGCCGCAAGTAATAATCCCCCGGGGTTATTGAAAGCCGACCCGGCAACGGGTCGGCNGTCTGGCTGAGTGATTGCCTGCAGAAGCCTGAATGACTCCAGGGACAGGGCTAAGACCCGATGACTTTTCTTTTGACTATCATGCCAACGCTGAGCATTGGCACGAGAGCAACTGCCGGCGACGATTTACTGAAAAATCACCGGTTCTTCAGCACTCGCAGGCGCTTTGCCCGGTTCTGCGATCTCCACCGGTATGCCGTCTTCGGCCGCGACTACATCACGCACCACGTCCCAGTTCATGCGCAGGTTATTGGCCAGGTCGTCACGCTTGAGCAGCGCATTGATCACCGCAGTGTGCTTGTCGACCACCGACGGGTTGCCCAGGTCATCAACCGGCGTGTGCGCTTCCAGGTAAACCTTGCCGCCGCTGATCCCGAACTTGTAAGGCTCGCTGATGATGCGCACCGTCGTACCGACCGGGGCCATGTCGGCCAGTTCCAGCACGTTATTGTTATACATGCGGAAACAACCATGACTGGTGCGCATGCCGATGCCGAACTTCTTGTTCGAGCCGTGGATCAGGTAGCCGGAAAGCCCGAGGCCGAATTTGAACGGCCCCAGCGGGTTGTCCGGACCGGCCGGCACCACGTCTGGCAGCGGATCACCATCGGCCGCATGCTCGGCCTTGATCGAGGCTGGCGGCGTCCAGGTCGGGTTCGGCGTCTTGGCCGTCACCTTGGTCACGCCGATCGGCGACCCCCAGCCTTCACGACCGACACCCAGCGGATAGGTGTGCACGACATTCTGACCCTTGGGGTAGTAATACATGCGGTATTCGGCAAGGTTGATGACAATCCCTTCGCGCGGCCCCGGCGGCAGAATGAAACGGGTCGGCAGCACGATGTCCTTGCCTGCACCCGGCAGCCAGGGATCGACACCAGGGTTGGCGGCGATCATTTCCAGGTAGCCCAGATCATATTGGGTGCCAAGGTCGGCGAAGGTGTCTTCGTATTTGGCCTTGATGACCTGCACCTGCCCCACGATGTCTTCGCCGGGCGGCGGCAACGGAAACTCCAGTGCATGGACAGAGCTCGCCGCGCACAGAGCAGCAAGCGACAGACAGCGGGTAACGGCTGGAATGCGCGACAACATCCGGGAAGATCCTTCGGGTAACGACTAAAGAGATGGAAACAAGAACTGAAGTGTACACCGGCCCTTGCCGGATCGGGGATATCTGCGGTTGCCCTTCGGGCAGTCATGACAGCTAGAGTTCAGGCCAGATCGGATTCATCCCTCTGCGCTGCGCATCCATGATGGCCTTGCACAGGGGACACAGACGCTCATCGCGCATGGCCTGCAGTTCGACGGCGCGCATTTGCGGCTGGGCCGGCAACAACGTGCCACATAATGTACGGTCGATCGAGCCGCCCAGCTCCAATTGGCGAGCGATCAAATGGACGCGCACTTCCTGACAGGCGAACAGATCCAGCTGCTCATCGGGTTCAAGCATTTGATAGGCATACAGGGACCAGGCGGGACGCGGCATGGGGGGCTCCAGATCGGGGGCGCCACATTAGCCGAAAGCCCCCGCCCGGGAAAGCCTCAAAGCAGCGGTTTCAGGCTCGGCCAGACATTTTCCAGCAACTTGCCCTGAGCAGCGGCGGCCGGATGCAGACCATCGGCCTGCATCAGTTCAGGCACCCCGCCTACACCTTCGAGAAAGAATGGCACGAAGGGGACCTTTTTCTCCTTGGCCAGGTTGCTGTAAACCTCTTCAAAGGCCTTGGTGTAGCGTGGCCCGTAGTTGGGCGGGATACGCATGCCCAACAACAGCACTTTGGCACCCGCCGCTTGCGAGCGGTCGATCATCGATGAAAGGTTTTGTTGCAATTGAGCAGGCTGCTGACCGCGCAGGCCATCGTTGCCCCCCAACTCCAGAATAACCAGCTCCGGCTTATGCTCTGCAAGCAGCGCAGGCAAACGCGCCTGGCCGCCTGCACTGGTGTCGCCACTGATCGAGGCATTGACCACCTTGTCGTCGAATCCCTCCTTGCCCAGACGCTGTTCCAGCAGGCTGACCCACCCCACGCGGGTATCCAGCCCGAAAGCCGCACTGATACTATCCCCAACGATCAATACCGTGCCCGCCAACGCGCCCTGTGACAGCAGCAGTAACCCCAGGCCAGCACTTAAAAACAACGCACGCATCGGATTCTCCATGAGTGAAAGTATTCTCAGTGCCCAAAGCCTCAGCAAAGTAGTCCCCAGCACCGAAGGTGACCTGACCATCCTGCACGAACTCTCCCTGGAACTAAACAAGGGCGACACGCTGGCCATCGTCGGCGCCTCCGGTTCGGGCAAATCCACCCTGCTCGGTTTGCTCGCCGGACTGGACCTGCCGAGCGCCGGTTCGGTCATCCTTTCAGGCCGCAATCTCAGCGAGCTGGATGAAGACCAGCGCGCCAGAGTGCGGGCCGAGCACGTCGGGTTCGTGTTTCAGTCGTTCCAGTTGCTCGACAGCCTGAACGCGCTGGAAAACGTCATGCTGCCGATGGAGCTCGAAGGCCGCAAAGACGCCCGCGAAAAAGCCCGCGATCTGCTGCAACGGGTGGGCCTTGGCCAGCGCCTGACCCATACCCCGCGTCAGTTGTCCGGTGGTGAACAGCAACGGGTCGCCATTGCCCGCGCCTTCGCTGCCGACCCCGACGTGCTGTTCGCCGACGAACCCACCGGCAACCTCGACAGCCACACCGGCGAACGTATCAGCGACCTGCTCTTCGAACTGAACAAGGAGCGCAACACCACGCTGGTGCTGGTCACTCACGATGAGCGTCTGGCGCATCGCTGCCGTCGACTGATCCGTCTTGAAGGGGGCCGACTGGTCGCCCCGCTGGAGCCTTGATGGCACGCTTGCCTTTTGCCCGCCTGCTGAGCCTCGCTGTCCGCCAACTGATGCGCGATGCCCGCGCCGGAGAGTTGCGGGTATTGTTCTTTGCCCTTCTGGTCGCTGTGGCGGCGAGCACCGCCATCGGTTATTTCGGCGCCCGTCTGAACGGCGCGATGTTGCTGCGGGCGACCGAGTTCCTGGGCGCAGATCTGATCCTTGAAGGCTCGAGCCCGGCGCGTGCCGAGCAGGTCGAAGAAGGCAAACGCCTGCAACTCAAGCATGCGCAGATCGTGGTCTTTTCCAGCGTGATCGCGACCGACGCGGGCATCCAGCTGTCGAGCATCAAGGCGGTGGACGACGCTTACCCATTGCGCGGCGAACTGAAAAGCGCCGCAGACCTGTACCAGCCGGAACAGGCTGGCAGCGGCCCGCAACCGGGTGAAGCCTGGGTCGAGGCACGCCTGCTTCCTGCGGTCGACCTGAAGGTGGGAGACGACCTCGACGTCGGCTCCAAAACCTTGAAACTGACCCGCATACTGACTTATGAGCCAGACCGGGCAGGCAACTTCTACAGCCTGACCCCGCGCGTGATGATCAACCTGCAGGACCTTGCCGCCACTGGCGTGGTGCAACCGGGCAGCCGGGTCACCTATCGGGAGATGTGGAGCGGCCCGCCGGAAGCACTGGCGGCCTATCGCAAAGCCATCGAGCCGGGTCTTGAGCCGCATCAGGAAATCAAGGACGCCCGCGATGGCAGCCAGCAGATTGGCGGCGCACTGGGCAAGGCCGAACGTTATTTGAATATGGCCAGTCTGGTTGCCGTCTTACTGGCGGGCGTTGCCGTGGCGCTGTCGGCATCCCGATTCGCTGCACGACGCTTTGATGCCAGCGCCCTGCTACGCTGCCTGGGGCTGTCGCGCGGTGAGGCGATGACCCTGTTCAGCCTGCAACTGGCGATCATCGGCTTGCTGGCCAGCCTGAGTGGTGCCTTGCTGGGTTGGCTTGCACAACTCGGGCTGTTCGCGCTGCTGCAAAATCTGCTTCCGGCAACCGTTCCGCCAGGCGGCGTGCTGCCTGCGCTGGCCGGCATGGGCACCGGGCTGGTAGCACTGGCCGGTTTCGCCCTGCCGCCGCTGGCTGCACTGGGTCGCGTGCCGCCGCTGCGTGTTCTGCGCCGCGACATGCTGCCGATCCCCGCCAGCTCCTGGCTCGTGTATGGCGCGGCGCTGCTTGCGCTGGGCCTGATCATGTGGCGTCTGAGCCTGGATCTGGTGCTGACCTTCGCCCTGCTGGGTGGCGGTATCGTCGCCGCGCTGCTGCTCGGCAGTCTGCTGTTACTGGCGCTCAACAGCCTGCGCCGTCTGCTGTCCGGCGCCTCGCTGCCCTGGCGACTGGGCTTGGGGCAACTGCTGCGTTACCCGCTGGCCGCTGCCGGACAATCACTGGCTTTCGGCCTGATCCTGTTGTCGATGGGCTTGATCGCCCTGCTGCGCGGTGAGCTGCTCGACACCTGGCAAAATCAGCTGCCCAAGGATGCACCGAACTATTTCGTGCTCAACGTACTGCCAGCCGATAAAGAAAACTTCGCCCAGACCCTGAGCAAGCTGTCCACTCACGCTGCGCCCCTTTACCCGGTGGTGCCAGGACGCCTGACCAGCATCAATGGTGAACCGGTCAGTAACTTCGTGACCAAGGATTCGCGCGGTGAAAATGCCACGCGTCGCGACCTGAGCCTGACCTGGGCCGCCGAGCTTCCCGAGGGCAATACCCTGACTGCCGGCAGCTGGTGGAAGGCGTTGCCTGACTCCGGGCAACGTGATGCAACGCCCGGTGTCTCGATCGAGGCCAAACTGGCCGACAGCCTGAAAATCAAGCTGGGCGACCGCCTGAGCTTCATTGTCGGCGGACTGACCCGCGAAGCCGTGGTGACCAGCCTCAGGAATGTGAACTGGGATACCTTCCAGCCCAACTTCTTCATGATTTTCCAGCCCGGCACCCTCGCCGACCTGCCGACCACCTACCTGACCAGTTTCTACCTGCCACCCGGCCAGGACAAGCAGATCGTCGAGCTGTCGCGCGCCTACCCGTCCATCAGCATTCTGGGTGTAGAGGCTTTGCTGGCACAGGTACGCAGCATCCTCGATCAGGTCACCCTGGCCGTGCAGTTCGTCCTGCTGTTCGTGCTGGCCGCGGGTATCGCCGTGCTGTTTTCCGGATTGCAGGCCACGCTGGATGAACGCATTCGGCAAGGCGCACTGCTGCGGGCACTGGGCGCAGAGCGAGCACTGCTGATCAAGTCGCGACGCATCGAATTCGGTTTGCTGGGCGCCGCGAGCGGTGTATTGGCGGCACTCGGTTGTGAGCTGGTGAGCTTTGTACTGTACCGCTACGCCTTTTCGCTGGAATGGCAACCGCATCCGTGGCTATTGCTGCTCCCGGTGATCGGTGCCCTGCTGGTCGGCGGTGCCGGTGTATTCGGCACCCGCCGCGCATTGAACGTCAGTCCGCTGACCGTGCTACGCGAGGGTTGAGGCTACTCACCAATCCAGTGGGAGCGAGCTTGCTCGCGAAGAGGCCGGTACAGCCTTCGGAAATAGGGCGTTTGGACCAACGTCTTCGTGAGCAATGCGGATCGCCGCCCCGGTCACTCGCACAGAGATCTGCACCCTGCCTGACGCTACGGTTTTAGCACCACTCTCCGGGCTCATCAGGAGTTGTGTATAGCGATGAGCGCATGAGAATGGAGGTCCGGGCGCTCTGCGTCCGGCCTCACTTCTCGTAATCAATCGAGTTCACGAACCACAGCTTCTCGCCTTCGGGCGTATTGACCAGCACCTCGTCGCCGACTTCCTTCTTCAGCAAGGCGCGCGCCATGGGCGAGTCGATGGAGATGTAGTCGTTGCGCCCATAGATTTCGTCATAGCCGACAATGCGGAATTTCTTGAGATCGCCCGCTTCGTTTTCGATCTCGACCCAGGCACCGAAGAACACCCGCCCTTCCTGCTCCGGCGAATACTGCACGACACGCATGTCTTCGAGGCGCTTGCGCAGGTAGCGCACGCGTCGGTCGATCTCGCGCAGCAGCTTCTTGTTGTACTGGTAATCGGCGTTTTCGCTGCGATCCCCGAGCGATGCCGCCCAGGCGACCTTTTGCGTAATGTCAGGCCGGTGCTCTCGCCACAGGTAGTCGAGCTCTTTCTTCAGGGCTTCATGCCCGTCACGGGTGATGATCTTTGTACTCAAGCGGTTTCTCCGGCCCTGCGAAAATCAGTTCGACAGGCGACAAAGACTCAACGTCGCGCCACCTCGTGCTGGATGCAGCCGTCGTAATAGACCTTGGTCACCGCATCAGGCTTCAGCCGCGACTCGCTGTCGTAGGTCTGTTCCGTGATGCGCAATGCCATGGGCCGCATCCATTGTTTGGCAAACTTGCGCGCCTGCAGCTTCTGCCGCGCCCCATAGCGGGTAACGCCTGACAACTTGGAGGCCTGCGCACCGCCCGCAATGGCCGAGCCCCAACGACACAGATAACGCTCGTTTTCCGTCGCGTTTCTGGCCTGTACGGAGAAAGCCAGCCCGGAAAGCGTCAGGCACGCCAGAGCACAATAGACCAAACGCATGCGAAAACCACCTAATCCTTTGATAAGGCGGCGATTTTGCCTGTCCGTTCACACGTCGGGGGCCAGCAATATGCCTTCTATGCCAATTGGCTGACTCAGGCCATTCAACCCAGCGTAATCAAGCCCTGCCGGGCAATGCGGGTCAGGTCACTAATCACCTGCCCGACATCATCTGCCTGCGGCGATTGCACCACGGCGAGGTCGAATTGATCGTCGGCAAAATGGCTCAGAGACTGGTGGGTCTCGACGAACTGAATCAGAAACGCACAGGAACCGCCACGCCGACGGGGCCAGCCGTCGAGATAGCGCAACAGCGTGGGCTGATGGGAGCCGCTGAGAAGGATTTTCGGGTTCTTGCGTGACAAGACCGTGCTGATCGGGGAAAGACGAATGAGGGGGCGCAGGTTGTTCATGGTTGTTTCTCTGCCTCGCAAGATCCGCTGGGCAGCGGTGAGAGGCAACACCGAACCAACGTTTTAGCGGTATTTCGACAAGGCCTCAGCCTTGCCAGGCGCCCCGCAAGTAGTTGTTAAATCGGCGCTTGAGCACGCATCCTAGAGAAACGTCCCATTCATTGTCAATTGCCATTCATGGCGGGTGCCTGCAAACGCGCAAGGCCCGCCANAAGCGTAGCCGGTTATCGGGCGATGATACGGTCCAGCGACAACTTGCCTGCACCTTCGATGAGTACCGCCACGGCACCGCCGAGCAGTGCCAGCGCGTACTCGTAGCCGTTTTTGGCCATGAAGAAACCGTTGTGGATGTGAACGGTGAAGATCGCCACCAGCAACAGCAGGATCACCACGACCGCAGCCGGACGAGCCAGCAGCCCCAACAACAGACCCAGACCGCCAAAGAATTCGGCGCTGCCTGACATCAGCGCCATCAGGTAACCCGGCGTCAAGCCCAGGCTTTCCATGTACTGCGCAGTGCCTTCCAGGCCATAACCGCCGAAGGCGCCGAACAATTTCTGGCTGCCGTGCGCGATGAACGCGATACCGACGATGACGCGCAGGACAGTCAGGCCGTAACCGGCGCGAGTGGTGAGGACCGACTTGATCAATGTGTTCATGGGCGACTTTCCGTGAGTGGTGAGTAATTAACAACGAGTGGCGCCATGATAATCAAATTCACTCATGTAAAAACCGCAAATAACGGCGCATACAAATCGAATAAATCGATCTTTAGCGTTTTACCGCAGGTTTCGTGCCGCTCTTTTCCAGCGAGTCACGCTCGCGGTCGAAAGCCAGGTAGTACTTGTTCACGCTGTTCACGAACGCAACGACATTGGTACCGCCCTGCTCCATTGCCACACGTTCGGTCTGGAAGAACCACTGATTCGGGTTCAGCCCGCGACGCCGCGCTTCCTCGCGCATGCCCTGCACGCGCTCGGGCCCCAGGTTATAGGCGGCCATCACGAATGCCATGCGCTCGCGTTCGTTGACGCGGTTACTGGAGAAATACTTGCGCTGGATCAGCGCCATATAGCGCGAGCCGGCACGGATATTGTCGTCAGCGCTCTGGATACTCGGTACGCCAACGCTTTTTGCCGCCGACGGAGTGATCTGCAACAGACCTGTCGCGCCGCCGCTGCCCTTGGCAGTCGGGTCGAGTCTGGATTCCTTGAACGCGAGGGCAGCCAGGTCCAGCCAGTCCATGCCCTGCGCATCGGCATGGCGCTGCAGCATCGGACGCAGTTGTTCCAGGCGCTGCAGGTTGTTGCGCACCAGCGGGTTGTTGACCTTGTAGGTGTTCTTGTACGCCTTGGCCAACACCTGATCCTGCTGGGCCGAGGGCTTATAGCCTTTGAGGAAATCATCGACACTGGCCCGCAGCTGGGTGGCATTGTCACGCACGAACCAGCTGATATCCCCGTGGGTCTGCAAGGTAAGGCCGCGGTCGATGCGCAGTTTGGGCATGATCTTCGCCCAGCGCTCGGCGATCGGCTGCTCGACCAGCGTCATCGGGTAAATCCCGGCCTGGACCATTTCCAGCACATCCTCGACGGCCAGACTGGGGTCGACCCATTCGATTTTTGCCAGGGGCAGCTTGCGCAGCTCCAGTTGTCGATTGACCTGATGCAGAGCTTCGTCGGCCGCACTGCCGGTGGGCAGGCTCAGGGTCTTTCCGGACAATTGCTCCACACGGCGCACACTGCGCTGACCACTAATACCGACCAGCACCAGAGGCACGTCATGCACGATCGGTGCGCTGGCCTGAATACCCTTGGCGTCGCTGACATCGAGCAGTTCCCCCGGCGCGATCATGTCGCCTTCTCCGCGCTGCAAGGCGGTGAGCAACTGGTTCTTGGCCTTGGGGATGACCTTGATCGTGACCCTCTGCCCCGCTCGGGCATGGCTGTTGAGGTACTGCTCAAAGGCTTGCAGGCGATGGTATTCGATGCCGATTTCCTGGCCCTTGACGTCACCGGAGCTGTTACGGCTCTGATTGACCAGCACGCGCAGCACCTTGCTGCTGCGAATCGCCGGCAAATCGCGCACCTGCACAGTGTGCTGCACCACCTCGGGACCGGTCTGACGAGCAGAAACCTGCAGGGGCAGCAGCGGTAACAGGCACATCAAAGACACAAGCGCGGATCGGATCATTCACTTCCCCAGGGCAATGCCGGAAAAAATCAGGAAAAAGGAAATCTTGAGGTCACGCAGCAGCATCGAACAGCGAAGGAAATCGTTGAACCCTCAGGTTCAATCGCTTGAATACCCAGCGTTTTCTTGTTGTGGCCAGAGCTCTGGTATGCTCGACAGCCTTCAGCTGGAGGTAGCACCATGCAACTCATCGACATCGGCGTCAATCTGACCAACGCAAGCTTCGCCTCGCAGCGACAGGCGGTACTCGACCGCGCCTATGCCACAGGCGTCCAGCAACTGGTGGTGACCGGCACCAGTGTCGAGGGCAGCGAACAGGCCCTGCAGTTGTGTCACGAGCTGGATGAGAGCGCGCAACGCCTGTTCTGCACGGCAGGTATCCATCCGCATTCGGCGAGCGATTGGACCGGCGACACCGAGAAACAGTTGCATGCCCTGCTCAAGGAAAATCGCGTTCGCGCCGTGGGTGAATGCGGCCTGGATTACAATCGCGATTTCTCGCCTCGCCCTCAGCAGGAAAAGGTCCTCGAGGCGCATCTGGCCATGGCCGTGGAACTGCAATTACCGGTGTTTCTCCACGAACGCGACGCCAACCAGCGGTTGCTGGAGATTCTGCGCGACTACCGCGACCGCCTGCCCGCGGCAGTCGTGCATTGTTTCACCGGTGAGCGCGCCGCGCTGTTCAGTTACCTGGACCTTGATCTGCATATTGGCATCACTGGCTGGATCTGCGACGAACGACGCGGCACCCACCTGCACGCGCTGGTGAGCAACATCCCTCGCGGCCGATTGATGCTGGAAAGCGATGCGCCCTACCTGCTGCCACGCAGCCTGCGTCCCAAGCCGAAAAACGGTCGCAACGAGCCGGCTTACCTGCCGGAAGTCTTGCGCGAAGTAGCCTTGCACCGGGGCGAAACGCAGGAAGACCTCGCACGCCACAGCACAGATTGCGCACGGCATTTTTTTGCCTTGCCAGTGCTGAAAACAAGCCCGGAGGATGAAAATCTGCAGCTTTCTTGACCCGCATCAAGAGTCTCTTCGTTGGCTGAGGCACAGTGATGGCATCTTGCTGCTATCTCAACCGATCACCGAAGAAGACCACTCATGGGCTCATGGCTTGGCAACCTGTCACTGAAATATAAGTTCTGGGCCGTCAACGCGGTCGCTTTCGTCACAACCCTGTTGCTGGTGCTGTACGCCATGCAAACTGAACAACACGCGCGCACGGATGCGTCGCGTCAGGCAGCACAAGCGCAGGCGCGCCTGCTGGCCGCATGGCCCGTCGACGCAGCGCTGCCCTCCAACGATACATTGCTGACTTACCGCCAGGGTCAGACACCGGTCGTCGATGGCCTTGCGCTGCCGGAACTGGCTGACGCCAGCGACTGGGTTGCGCTGAACAAGCCCGCTGGCGATCGATGGCTGAGCGGTGCGCAGATCATCACCCGGGGCGCCGAGCAACGGATTGCGCTACTGGCATTCACCCCGACCTTCATGCACGTCATGCTGGATCGCTTCACGCACTACGCGATTGCGGTTTTCGTGCTGATGTTATTGATGCTCTGCGCTTCGCAACTGCTGATCCGCTTTCTACTCAGCCAGCTCAACGCGCTCAAGGATGTGATGCTGCATGTGGAAAAAAGCGGCGACCTGGCGGCCCGTGTTCCCAATCGCAGTGACGATGAGGTCGGACAGATGGCCAAGGCCTTTAATGCCATGCAGGCCGGCTATCAGCGAGTGGTCAATACCGTTTCACAAACCGCTGGCCGTCTCGATCAGGGTGCCGCGCACCTGGCGGCGGGCATGAAGGAAGTGCGCCAGGGCATGCTCGGCCAGCAAAGCGAAACCGACCAGGTGGCCACAGCCATCAACGAGATGACCGCTACGGTTCATCACATTGCCCAGCACGCCACGGCTACCCGTGATCAGTCGCAGACCGCCGACGCGCTGGCGGGCAGTGGCAAAGTGGTGGTCGACCGCGTGCAGGTGTCCATCGCGGGGCTGTCCAGCGGCGTGCAGCAGACGGCGGAAATGATCCAGCGCATGGCCGAAGACAGCCAGAAGATCAACGGTGTGGTCAACGTGATCCACAGCATCGCCGAGCAGACCAACCTGCTCGCCCTCAACGCAGCCATCGAAGCCGCACGCGCCGGGGAAATGGGTCGGGGTTTTGCCGTGGTCGCCGACGAGGTACGCAATCTGGCCAAGCGGGTGCAAACCTCCACCGATGAAATCACCACGATGGTCTCGACCCTGCAAAACGGCACCCGCGATGCCGTGGATTTCATGCAGGAGAGCTCGTACAAGGCTGACGAATGCGTGCAGCAGGCGCGGGAAGCCGGTGATGCGCTGGCGGCGATTGCCGGTGCCGTGGCACAGATGCGCGAAAGCAACACGCAGATCGCCGTCGCGGCTCAGCAACAAAGTCAGGTCGCCGAGGAGATGAACCGTGCGGTGGTGAGTATCCGCGATGTCACCGAACGCACGGTGATCCAGACGGTTGACTCGGCCAGCACCAGTGACGAACTGGCCACGCTGGCAGGCGAACTGAATGCCGCCATTGGCCAGCTCAAGCTGTAACAGGCTATCGCCACGATAGACAGGCTTGACTCGTCAGCCATCGGCGCGCGGGCCTATCCTTCAGGCATTGAACGACGCTTTACGCGTTACCTGAAGAGGACCGCATCATGAACAAGCCAATTTCCGATCTGCAGTTGAATCAATGGCGTGACAGCAACGACAGTCAGGAGCACTCGACCAGTCTGGCCCTGTACCTGATCGCCGTACCGCTGTTCATTCTGGCGGCCCTGCTGATCCTCAACGGTCTGTTTTCCGAAAGCCTTTCATCGGTTGCCATCGGCGTGATCGGCCTGGTGGCGGCGCTGGGTTTTCAGCGCCAGGACGCCGCTCGGGCCGCTCGCAAACCTTGATCCGGTTGCCGGTCAGCCAAACACGGTGACCGTCTGGCGACTGATCGCGATCAGCTCGCCGTCGGGGCTCCACAATGCCGCGGCGGTGTGACCATAGCCATCGCGGGCATGCTCGATGACTGCGCGATAGCTGCACCACTGCAGAGTATCCAGCGACGGCTGGGGCTGGACGAACTCAATGGTCCAGGTCAGTGAACTGCCGGGTGCCGGCTTGTCCAGGTGCGGCAACACCGCAGGCGGCCAGGTGTCCACCAGGGCCAGAATATGCGCTTCGCTCATGGGCGTGGCGTGCGGCTCATCGCGAAAGCGCACGTAGCCGCCTATCGCCGGCGATTGGGTGTTACTGAAAGGCATGCCGCCCAACGCCCAGCGGATGTCCATGAAACGCAGGTAATCAGGCATCACGCCGCTGGCGAACGGTAGCTCCGGGCATTGTCCGACCGGTTTGAGGACCGGCGCGGCCTCTGCGGCAAAGGTGATCATTGATTCTCGAGGGGCACCGAAGCTGCCTTGTATCAGGGTCATTACCTGACCATTCTGCACTGCGCGCCCCAGCACCTGACTGACTGCCTTGCCATGGCGCAGGATGTCGACCTCGAAAGCAATCGGCACCCCGGGCGCCGCCGGCCCGACAAAGGTGATCGCCAGCGAACGAACCGGCCGCCCTTCAGGCACCTGTGCACGCATCGCTTCGTAGGTCAGCGCAGCCATCAGCCCGCCAAAGCAGGCACGCCCCTGAGACCATTCGGCAGGGATCGTGACAGCGCCAGGATCACGACGCAGCGCATCGATCAGTTCAGAAAAGGTCATGTTCACTCCACACGTCAACACACAAGTGGATGGATGATAACCATCCTCTTAGTTATCGACAGGCCGCATAATGGCCATTTTTGCGGCCTGAATGACATGCCTCACGATAAATTACCGGATCAGAAACAGGCCTTGGCCAGGCGTTTGAGCGACGCTTCGGCCTTGCGTTCGGCACCTACTATGCCGATTTGCCAGCCCGGCACGCAGGGGGCCAGATCAGGTTGTTCCGCAGCCTGCGCCAGCCATTGCAGATGATCATGCCAGTCGCCCAGTTCGCCTTGTGCGGATTTGAGCCGGGCTTGCATGTTTTTCGGCTGATGACTGAGTTGCGGATAGGCTTCGGCAGCGTAGCGCACGCGCTTGATCAGCAAACGCAGGTCATGCCGATCGTGTCCCGGCTCAGCGATGGCAACACGCAGCTTGTGCCATTGCTTGTCCATGCGTTTTTCAATGGTCTTGCGCAGACCCCGCAACATGCCCTGGCGCTGTTGCAGACGCAGCATTTCCGGGAACCGGTCAATCAGCTTGAGCAGACGGGTCAGCTCGGACGAGCTGGCGACCTTGGGGCAGGCGGTTTCCAGGTAGCGGTTGCGTGTGAACGCGGCCTCGTTCAAACCCTGCTCTTCAAGAAACCCGGCGAGCACCTGCATGTCACGCAGCGGCGTGGTCAATTGGCCGACCGCCTTGGCCGCCTCTTCCAGCTCTGCCGCACTCGGGTTTTCCCGCAGGGGCCGCAATACGCTGCGCAGACGGCGCACCGTGGTACGTAAATCGTGCAGCGCTTCGCTGTCAGTCGAAACGGCAAGGCGTGCCTGACACGCGAGTAATTTGACATCCAGCGCCAGCACTTCGGCGACCAGATGATCCACCATTGAAGACATGCAATTCCCCTTCGACAAACTGATTCATGAATGCCTGTCCCTGACGGCTGACAACCTCCATGGCAAACCCCGACGCAACGTGCTCAGCGCCTGCCTCAAGCGGCTCGCCGAAGCCAGCCGCCCAGCGTAGCGCTGCGCCTGAAATTCGCGGATGAAACCTTCAATGGCCTCGGCATGCTGCGGAAAGTAGAGTACCGCCCTGCGGCAGAATGCGTCAGCGCCTTCACCCGGCATACGACGCAGACCATGACGGGCGAGCAAGCGTTCAAATGCGTTGAACACGCGCAGCTGCGAGTCGCTTTCGCGTTGCCAGGGTTTGAACAGCCATAACGCCACCAGCCCCAGTGAAAACAGGGTTCCCAGGACGAAAACCGGCGCCTGGAAGCCTGAAAACCAGCGACCGAGAATTTGTAACTGCTGTTGTCCCTGATAGCCCAGTACCCAGCGCTGCCAGCCGTAATTGAGGTTATCCCAACTGAGGCGCAGGGCGTTGACCCAAGCCACGTTACGATAGCGCAACGCTGAATAGGGAGAGTCCTGCAGAAATGCTTCGTCCGCCGCCAGCGCCTGCTCCAGACCTTGCTCGATACGTTGCGGCGCCACGGCGGCAGTCGGGTCGACGCTGCGCCAGCCCACGCCTGGCTGCCAGTATTCCACCCAGGCATGCGCATCGAACTGGCGAACAGTCAGGTACTGCCCGTCGGGGTTCAGCTCACCGCCCTGATACCCGGCCACCACCCGCGCCGGAATGCCTGCCGCGCGCAGGACAAAGGTCATGGCTCCGGCGTAGTGGGCGCAAAAACCCTGACGACTGGCAAACAGGAATTCATCGATGCTGTCATTGCCCAATGGCACCGGTTTGAGGGTGTAGTGAAACGGCTGATCGCTGAAGTAGCCGAGCAGCGCGGCGACCATAGCGTCTGGTGTGGTGTAGCGCCGGCGCAGTTCATCGGCCCATTGCCGCGCCTGATCATTGCCCTTGGCAGGCAGTTGCAGGTCCTGACGCTGGATCTGCTCGCTGGACAGCGGATCACGGACGCTCTGCGGCCATGAGTTGACGGCGTACAACAACGACTGCTCGATGGGGCGTCTGCGCTGCAGGCGGAAGTCGCTCATCTGCCGCACGTCCGGCAACGTGGTTTCTGCCACGTCGAGGCTCGGCAACCAGGGCCGGCCGCTGGCTTCCATGACAACGCTGTAGGCCAGCGGCTCACCGCGTTTCTCCCACTGCGCAATCTGCACGGTCTGGGCACGTGCCGACTGCGACCAGCGACGTCCATCGAACTGCTCAAGGGTCAAACCGCGCCAGTAAAGCTGATTGCGCGCCGGGATAGGCCCTTCAAAACTGGCGCGGAACACCAGCGCAGGCGATTTGCTCAGTTCCGCCATGTCGCCGGGTGCCATGTTGTCCGACAGGCCGGTGACGCCTTTGTTACTCGGCTGCGGCAGCGACCAGAGCGGGTCCAGGCGCGGAAAGAATAGAAACAGCAGGAGCATCAATGGCAGTGCCTGCGCCATCAGCTTGAACGCCAGCTTGAGCGTGTCCGCCGACCTGCCGGCCAGGTCTGTGTGTTGCAGGCCGATCAACGCAGCCAGCAGCGCGCTGACCGGCAGCAGACTGAAGAGCGCCCACAGCAGGTTGTCTTCGAACAGATAGCCAACCGCCACGCAGAAGAAACCGAGGAAAATCAGCACGCGCGCGTCACGGCGACTGTTCATTTCCAGCATTTTCAGAACGAATGCAGCCACCAGTAACGCAGCCCCGGCATCCAGCCCGACCAGGCTGCCGCGCGCCAGATAAACGCCACCTGCGGTGCCCACCAACAGCCCGGACTTGACCCAGGTGCCAGGCAAGCGCACGCGCATCCGGAACGCCTGCACGCGCCACACCGTACAGCCGAGCCAGAGGATCGTGATTGACACCGGCACATGCAGCGCGAACGGCAACACCACCAGTGCCTGCGCCACCAAGAGCCAGGTGAGGCTGACGCGCGGAATGGGCGCGGATTGAACTGTCTTGACCTTGTCGTTCATGATCGATGGCCGTACAGCGCAAGGGCGCGCAGACAGACTTCGCGGTGTGCATCGCCGCTGTCCACCGCCGACAAAAAGCCCGGTAACCGCAGGGCAAACGGCTGCTGCCGCTGCGACAGCTCCAGCACCCAGTAACACAGGCGCGACAGGCGCTCTTCGATATCGCCGCCCAGCGCCATGAAGTCCAGGCACAGGTCATGGCCACTGAGGTCGGTGAAATCCTTGATCAGCAGCCCCTGCCCGCGGGAATAGGCTTTCCAGTGCAAGCGACTGCGATTGTCACCCGGCTGGTAACTGCGCAAGCCCTGATAATCATCGACACCGGCCCCTTGGGTGGCATGGCCATCGTCCTCGGCATGCGGCTGCACGCCCTTGAGCAGCGGCATGGTCCCGGACAAGGGTCGAGGGTAGATCAAGGCGCTCTGCTCCAGGTCTAGCCAGCTCCAGGCGCGAAAGATACCCAGCGGAAACACACTCTCGATGCGCAGCCTTGGCGCACGCAGCCAGCCGCGCTTTTCGGCGGGCAGAGTCAGTTCCAGGTCGGTCAGCCCACGGGGCTGCACGTCGCCTGACTGCAATGCTGTCGCACTCCAGCCCAATCCCAATGCCTGGTGGGCCTGCCCGGCACTTTCCAGGCGCAGGCGCAATTGCACCGGCTCGCCGACGAATACCGAACGCGCCACGCCCGCACTCAGAACCAGACCGCTGATGTTGCGGTAGGTGTGCAGGATGGCCAGCACGCCTATCGACAGCAATAGAAAGGTCAACCCGTAGGCCAGGCTGTTCTGATAATTGATCGCCACCAGCAGCATAAGCACCAGCACTAGCGCGTAAATCATGCCGGTGCGTGTCGGCATGATGAAAATGCGCCGGTGGTCGAGGGTAATGCGTGACGCTGGAGGAATTCGCCTCGACAGCCAGCGTTGCCAGAGCGGTTTGAGCGGTTCGATCAAAGCACGGGCACCTCGCGCAACAGCCATTGAACCAGCGCACCGCCGCCATGCCCGGTCGGATCGCTGCGTTCACGCAAACGGTGTCCGATAACCGATGGCAGCACCGCCTGCACGTCTTCGGGAATCACGTACTCCCGCCCCAGCAACATCGCCCAGGCCCGTGCTGCGGCCAGAATCGCCAGGCTCGCCCTGGGTGAAAGTCCGTACGCGAACTGCGGCTGACTGCGCGTCGCCTCGACCAGTCGCAGGACATAATCAACCAGCGCGTCACTGGCACGCACCTGCCGCGCCTGCGCCTGGAGCTGGCCAAGCAGGGCGTGATCCAGAATCGGTTGCAGACGCGGCAACAGCTCGCGGCGCGACTCGCCCAGCAGCAGGGCTTTCTCTGCGGCTCTGGCCGGGTAGCCCATGGAAATGCGCATCATGAACCTGTCCAGTTGCGACTCGGGCAACGCAAAAGTGCCGCCGGAACTGAACGGGTTCTGGGTCGCGATCACAAAGAACGGATCGGGCAACAGACGCGTCGCGCCTTCGATGGACACCTGCCCTTCTTCCATCGCTTCCAGCAACGCGCTCTGGCTCTTGGGCGTGGCGCGGTTGATCTCGTCGGCAAGCACCAGCTCGGCGAAAATCGGACCGGGATGAAAGGTGAACTGCCCACTGTCCCGATCAAATATCGAAGTCCCCAGGATGTCACCTGGCAGCAGGTCAGAAGTGAACTGAATACGCTGATAACTCAGGCCGAGAATTTTCGCCAGCGCATGACTGAGGGTCGTCTTGCCCATCCCCGGCAAGTCCTCGATCAACAAATGCCCGCCGCCGACCAGACACGTCATCGCCAACCGTACCTGCGCCTCCTTGCCCAGCACCACCTCATTGATCGCGCTCAGGCACGCATCGAGTTTTCTACCCATCGAAAGCCCCTTCCGGCAACTGCTTCATGACTGTGGGACTGCAAGCGATGCCAGTGTCCGAACACTTTAAAGTGAGCGTAGGCCGTTTCGCCAGAGTTGGTTAGGCTTACCGTCTCGCCAGACTGAAAGATTTGTGACGCAGAGCGTCACCAACGGCATTCCACGCGGAGCGTGAGGAACGATAGCCATCAGCTCCCGGGCCGTGCCTTTAGCCAAATGGCCTAAAATGCTTTTCGAGCGCGATGGCACAGACGACGCAGAGTACGACGTCAGTGACAGGGCAAAGGAACCCGACGAAGTCGGACCGGAAACGGAGCTTGGGGGTTTGCTTACTAAGTGAGTCGCCGAGGGGCGAAAAGGCGACTTGAGTCAGATGGAGAAGTCACTGAAACCACAGAACAGCTGCGTGACGCAGAGCGTCACGAACTGCATGCCAACGCATTGGCACGATAGTCATTGTCCAGACGCCCCATTTTCAGGGGCTTTAATAGCCTCTTCGCGAGCAAGCTCGCTCCCACGGCCTTCGGCCAGAATCAAGAGCAGACCTGTGTATCGTCAGGTATCAACGGCCAGCGCGGGACTCGCGGATGTAGAAGCGGGCTTTCTCGGACTTCTCGGTGCAGCCTTCAAACGCCTCGAACTGCTGCTGAGTCTTGGCACCCGTCAGCAGCGACAAGGCCTTGGAGTAACTGACCGTTCCGGCGAAGCCTTCAGCCTTGGCCAGATCAAGCTCATGCCAGGCAGCGTCGAGCTGAGTGGCACAGCTGTCGCGATATCCAGTCTTGCCAGCACAACCTGCAAGAACCAAAACAAGCAATGGCAGACAGATAAGGGCTTTCATGCGGGTGTTACCTCAGAGTGAACAGGGAGTGTGCGGCTTTGACGGTGCGGGGCAGTAAAAGTGCCGCAGCACGGGGCTATGCTCGCTTTTTTCATCTAGTGATCAGCCAGCAGACGATACCCTATTCCAGGCTCGGTGAGGATGAACCGCGGAGCGGTCGGATCGTCCGCCAGCTTCTGCCGCAAATGCCCCACCACGATACGCAGATAATGACTGTCTTCGGTGTGCGTGGGCCCCCAGATATCCTTGAGCAACTGCTGCTGGGTAATGACCCGCCCGGGATGCCGCGCCAACTGCGCCAGCACCGCGTATTCCTTGCGGGTCAGCGCCACTTCCTGGCCGTCGAGCAGCACACGCCGATAGGCCAGGTCCACGGTAAGCGGCCCGAACTCAAGCGCAGACTCGGGCTTTTCGCTGCCCGACGCCTGCCTGAGCAGCGCCCTGATTCGGGCCAGAAACTCCTGAATGCCAAACGGCTTGGTCACGTAATCGTTGGCGCCGGCGTCCAGCGCCTGAACTTTCTGAGCCTCGCTGGCGCGCACCGAGAGCACCAGCACCGGCACTCCCGACCACTCGCGAAACTCACTCAGCACCTGCTGGCCGTCCATATCCGGCAACCCAAGGTCGAGCACCAGCAAATCCGGTTTGTTCAGGGCAGCTTGAGTCAGGCCCTCAGCGCCAGTGGCGGCTTCCAGCACCTTGTAGCCCTGCGAAACCAGACTGATGCGCAGGAACTTGCGAATCTGCGGCTCATCATCGATGACCAGAATGGTGGTCGCCTGGCTCAAGCGGATTCCTCCAGTTCTACGTCCGGCTGCGCCTGCAGCGGCAGAAACAGCGTGATGCGCGTGCCCAGCCCGTCAATGCCGTCCTCGACCGTGAGCCGTCCACCGTGTGCGCCGATCATGCCCTGACAAATCGCCAGTCCCAACCCTGTGCCCTGCCCGCCCCGATCGCCGCGCGCGGCGGTGTAGAACATGTCGAAAATCTTCGCTCGCTCATCCTCGGGAATGCCCGGGCCTTCGTCACTGACCGAGAAAAACAGTTCACTGTCGACCACACCGGCTGCTACCTGCAAGCGCCCGTCGACGGGTGAAAAGCGCGCAGCGTTCTCAAGCACATTGACCAGCGCCTGCTCGATCAGCGCCGCGTGCACATACAGCAGCGGCAGCTCGCCGGTCACCTGGGTGCTGACCTGCAAGGGCGCCAGTACGGCACGCAGCCGGTTGAGCGCGCTGCCGACGATATCGGCGGGCGACACCCAGTCGCGGGCGAGCTTGAGAGCGCCATGCCCCAGACGCGTCATGTCGAGCAGGTTCTGGATATAGCGGTCCAGGCGCTCGGCTTCGTCACGGGTACCCTCCAGCAGCTCGCGGCGATCCTCCAGTGGAATGGCTTCGCCCAGAGCCAGCAGGCTGTCGATGCTGCCGCGCATCGAGGTCAGCGGGGTACGCAGGTCGTGGGACACCGAAGCCAGCAAGGCGCTGCGCAATTGCTCGGTTTCGCCGTGCAGACGCGCCGCCTCGAGTTCCTGAGCCAATTGCGCACGGGCCAGTGCCTGCGCCAGTGGCTGGGTAAGCGCGGCCAGCAGACGTCGATGCTGCGCGGTAAACGACTGGCCTTCTCGCGCGCAGACTCCCAATAGAGCCAACGGCCCTTCTTCTGCGGTGATCGGCCACCACCACCAGCGCCCGGATGGCAAGGTGCCGGTGCCGCTGCCCGCGGGTTGATCGTGCTGCCAGGCCCAATCGGCAGCAGCGCGCTCGGGCTCCGAAAACGTCAGTGGCCCACCGGTTTCGACCACCCAACCGCCCTGCCCGTCGCGATCGACCAGGCACAGATGCAGTTCCTTCCAGCCGGAAAAATGCTGTTCGGCGGCGGCGAGCACCGCCTTGCGATCCGTGGCGGCGGTCATCTTGCGCGACAGGTCGAGCAGCTCGCTGGTCTGTTCCTGGGTATCGCGCAACGCCTGCAACTGCCTGCGCTGGCGCGCCGCGAGCTTGCCGGTCAAGGCCGACATCAACAGGAAGAACAACAGCGTCAGCACGTCTTCTTCGCGCTGGATGTTCAGGGAAAAACTCGGCGGAATGAACAGAAAGTCATAGGCCAGGAACGATAACCCGGCACAGGCGAGCGCTGGGCCCATGCTGCTGCGCACGGCGACCAGCAATACCGCAGCAAGAAAGATCAGGGATATGTTGGGCAGCGCCAGCACGCCTGCAACGCCCCAGGCGACCAGACTGGCGATCAGCGTGGCGACGAAGGCCAGACCGTAATCGAACCACACCACTTCGTGAGCCGGACGGGCACGCGGCGGCTGATCAGGCAGTTCCTCGCTGTCGTCGAGCACCGAGATTTCCAGCCCGTGCCCTTCGCGCAATAAGCGTGCCGCGACGCCGCCACCAAACACGCGACGCCGCCAATGCCGTCGCGACTGGCCGACCAGCACCACGCTGGCGCGCCGTTCGATGGCATGCTGCACCAGCGTTCGGGCGACCTCCCCGGCGCGCAGCGAAACCGCCTCGCCACCGAGCCGCTCGGCCAGTTGTTGGGCGCTTTGCAGACGCGCGCGAGACTGCTCGTCGAGGGTTTGCCCGTCGTCCACATGCACGGCGCTCCACGGCAGATGGCGACGCTGGGCAACCCGACTGGCGTGACGCACCAGACGCTCTGCATGGATATCACCGTCGATGCCCACCAGCATCCGCCCACGAACTGCCGGGGCCGACTGGCCCAATTGCCGGTAGCCCTGCGCCAGATCGTTATCGACCTGGGCAGCCGCCGTCTGCATGGCCATTTCACGCAGTGCAGTGAGGTTGGTCTGGGTGAAGAATGCGTCGATGGCCGCGCGTGCCTGCTCAGGCACGTAGACCTTGCCGTCGCGCAGGCGCTCCAGCAGTTCGCGGGGCGGCAGGTCGATCAGCACCAGATCAAAGGCTTCCTGCAACACCCAGTCCGGCAGCGTTTCGCGCACCTGCACGCCGGTGATGCCGCGCACCTGGTCATTCAGGCTTTCCAGGTGCTGGACGTTGACGGTGGTGTACACATCGATGCCGGCCGCCAGCAGTTCCTGAATATCCTGCCAGCGTTTCGCGTGGCGACTGCCGGGCGCGTTGGTGTGCGCCAGTTCGTCGACCAGTACCAGGCTCGGCGCAGCCTTGAGCAGCGCGTCGAGGTCCATTTCTTCGAGGGTCATGCCGCGATACTCAGTGCGCAGCAAGGGCTGTTGCGGCAGACCGTTGAGCAGCGCCTCGGTTTCTGCGCGGCCGTGGGTTTCGACCACACCCGCCAGCACCTTCACGCCTTGGCGCAGCTGCGCGTGAGCCGCCTGGAGCATCGCGTAGGTCTTGCCGACGCCTGGCGCGGCACCCAGAAACACCTTCAGCCGCCCGCGCCCCTCGCGGGGCAACTGGGCCAGCAGTGCGTCAGCTCGACCGGAATCACTCACGTTGGTTACCACCCTCTTTCTGATCAGCTACAGCTTAGTGAATCTGCTGCGTACAAGGCGTACTTTGTTACAACTGCGCGTTGCGCGGTGCAGACGGTAACTGATTCAGGCTCATATTCAAGGCCAATACGTTGACCACGGGTGGGCCGATCAGCGGACGCTGGGTATTGGCGTCGATCAGCGCCTGAACCTTGTCCAACGGCAACTGGCGCGCCGCTGCAACACGACCGGCCTGCCAGGCAACCGCTTCAGGCGAGAGGTGCGGGTCCAGTCCGCTGCCGGAGGTGGTCAGCAAGGCCATTGGTATCGGTTCCTGAGAAGCGTTGGCCAGTTTCGCAGCGTCCTCTTTCACGCGAGTCGCCAGCGCCGGATTGCTCGGGGCAAAGTTACTCGCGCCGCTGGCCACGGTCGCGAATGCGCCCGCCGAAGGACGCGACTGGAACCACTCATCGCCGGTGAACGACTGGGCGATCAGCGTCGAGCCGCGCACCTTGCCCGACGCGTCATACACCAGGCTGCCGTTGGCCTGCGCCGGAAACGCCACTTGCGCAACCCCGGTGACCACCAGTGGATAGGCCACGCCGGTGATCAGGCTCATCAACACGATCAGGCTCAAGGCCGGACGCAATACATTGGACATCTGCACATCCTCAATCAGGTGAGGCTGCACGCCGACCGGCATGCAGCACAGGCTTCAAACAAGGCCGAGTGCGACCAGCAGCATGTCGATCAGCTTGATGCCGAGAAACGGCACAACGATGCCGCCCAGGCCATAGATCAGCAGGTTGCGACGCAGCAAGTGAGCGGCGCTGGCCGCCTGCACACGCACGCCACGCAGGGCCAGCGGAATCAGTACGACGATGATCAGCGCGTTGAAAACGATGGCCGAGACAATCGCGCTCTGCGGGCTGGCCAGTTTCATGACGTTGAGCACGCCCAGTTGCGGGTAGATCGAGGCAAACAGTGCGGGCAGTACCGCGAAGTACTTGGCCACGTCGTTGGCAATCGAAAAGGTGGTCAGCGCACCGCGTGTAACCAGCAGTTCCTTGCCGATCTGCACCACGTCCAGCAACTTGGTCGGGTCGCTGTCGAGGTCAACCATGTTGGCCGCTTCGCGCGCCGCCTGGGTGCCGTCATTCATCGCCATGCCGACGTCGGCCTGCGCCAGTGCAGGTGCATCGTTGGCACCGTCGCCACACATCGCCACCAGACGCCCTTCGCCCTGCTCCTGGCGAATGCGCTCCAGTTTTTTCTCCGGCGTGGCTTCGGCCAGCACGTCGTCGACACCGGCCTCGGCAGCAATCGCTGCGGCAGTCAGCGGGTTGTCGCCGGTGACCATCACGGTACGGATACCCAGTTTGCGCAGCTCTTCGAAGCGTTCGCGAATACCTGGCTTGACCACATCCTTGAGATGGATCGCGCCCAACAACCGACCGTTGGCGCAGACCAGCAGCGGTGTGCCACCGGTCTTGGCAATCTTGTCGACCTCACGGGCCAGTACAGGCGGCAGCTCGCTGCGCTGCATGTTGATGAAAGCCAGCAGCGAATCCACCGCGCCCTTGCGATACACGTGGCCCTGATAATCAACGCCGGACAGACGTGTGTCAGCGCTGAACGGCACGGCCGTCACCGAGCTCAGGGTCGGCTCGTTCATCGGGTGCAGGTTGCGCAGAAACTCGACGATGGATTTGCCTTCTGCCGTATCGTCGGCCAGCGAGGCCAGCAAAGCACCCTCGCCCAGCTCCTTGGGCGTCACACCCGGTGCAGCGTAGACAGCAGCGCAGCGACGGTTGCCGAAGGTGATGGTGCCGGTCTTGTCCAGCAGCAGCACATGCACATCGCCCGCGGCTTCCACGGCGCGACCGGACTTGGCAATCACATTGAGGCGCACCAGGCGGTCCATACCGGCAATGCCGATGGCCGACAGCAAACCACCAATGGTGGTGGGAATCAGCGTGACCAGCAGCGCCACGAGAAATACCAGCGGCAGGCTGCCACCGGCGAAGTGGGCGAACGGCTGCAAGGTGATGACCACCAACAGGAAGATCAGGGTCAGGCCGATCAGCAGAATATCCAACGCGACTTCGTTGGGGGTCTTCTGCCGTTTGGCGCCTTCGACCAGCGCGATCATGCGGTCCAGCGTCGATTCGCCGGGGTTGGCGCTGATGCGTATCAGCAGCCAGTCGGACACCAGCCGGGTATTGCCGGTCACGGCCGAGCGGTCACCACCGGATTCGCGGATCACTGGCGCAGATTCGCCGGTAATCGCGGCCTCGTTGACGGCCGCGATGCCCTCGATGACTTCGCCGTCACCGGGAATCATTTCGCCGATCTCGACCCGCACCACGTCGCCCTTGCGCAACTCGCTGGCATTGATGATGCGCAGGCTGCCGTTGTCGTCCCTGATACGAGCCTTGAGCCCTTCGCTGCCCGCCTTGAGGCTGTCGGCGCGCGCCTTGCCACGGCCTTCGGCCAGCGCTTCGGCGAAGTTGGCGAACAACACGGTGAACCACAGCCACAGAGCGATCTGCACGCAGACCGAAGTCGGCACCTGCGGGTTGGGGATCACGCACAGCACGGTGGTCAGAATGGCGGTCAGTTCCACCACCAGCATGACTGGTGAACGCTTGAGCTGACGCGGGTCGAGCTTGACGAACGCCTGCACCAGCGCCGGACGCCACAGGGCCGCGATTCCGGTTTTTGCCGATTCGGCGGCCTGCGATTCAGTAGATTTCGCAGCAGCATTTTTTGCGGGATTAATAGGTAAGTTCATGATCGGTTCCTCAGAAACCCAGGCTCAGGTGTTCGGCAATCGGCCCCAGTGCCAGGGTCGGCAGGAAGGTCAAGCCACCCACCAGCAGAATCGTGACGGTCAGCAGGGTGACGAACAGCAAGCCGTGGGTCGGGAAGCTGTTCTGGCCCTGCGGCGCGGTCTTCTTCATGGCCAGGCTACCGGCCAGGGCCAGCACCGGCAGGATGTAACCGAAGCGGCCGATGAAAATCGCCAGGCTGAGCATCAGGTTGTGGAACACGGTGTTGGCACTGAAACCGCCGAACGCCGAGCCGTTGTTGGCCGTGGCCGAGGTATAGGCGTACAGCAACTGACTGAAGCCGTGTGCGCCAGGGTTGCTGATCGCACCGGCCGGGCCTGGCAGGCTGGCAGCAATCGCGCCCAGCACCAGCACGCCCACCGGCATCACCAGCAAGGTGGCAACCAGCAGTCGGACTTCCTGCGCTTGCAGCTTCTTGCCCAGGTATTCCGGGGTACGGCCAATCATCAGACCTGCGAGGAACACAGCGATCAGTACGTTGAGCAGCATGCCGTTGAGGCCGACACCGACGCCGCCGAAGATCACTTCGCCAACCATCATGTTGACCAGCGCGACCATGCCGGTCAGCGGGTTAAGACTGTCATGCATGCCATTGACCGAGCCGTTGGAGGCCGCAGTGGTAGCGACTGACCACAGCACCGTACCGGTGGTGCCGAATCGGGTTTCCTTGCCTTCCAGCGGTGCGGTCTGTTCGACACCGGCGATGTTCAGTGCCGGGTTGGGCTGGTACTCGGCCCACAGCGAGACCGCGCCGCCGATCAACAGCAGCGCCAGCATGCAGCCGAGAATCGCGCGGCTCTGGCGCATGTCCTTGACGTAGTGACCAAAGGTGAACACCAGCGCAGCCGGGATCAGCAGGATCGACACCAGTTCGAACAGGTTGCTCCACGCCGTCGGGTTCTCGAACGGATGCGCCGAGTTGACGCCGAAGAAACCGCCGCCATTGGTGCCCAGTTGCTTGATCGATATCTGACTGGCCGCAGGGCCCATCGGCAGGCTCTGGTCAGCGCCTTGCAGGGTCAGTGCGTCGATGTAGTGGCCAAAGTTCTGTGGCACGCCCTGCCAGACCAGAAACACCGCCAGCACGATACTGATCGGCAACAGGCCGTAGAGCGTGGCGCGGGTCATGTCGGCCCAGAAGTTACCCAGGCTCTGCGACGAGCGACGGCTGATACCGCGACACAGCGCGACCAGCACTGCCAGGCCGGTCGCGGCGCTGACGAAGTTCTGCACGGTCAGGCCGACCATCTGGCTCAGGTAGCTGAGCGACGCTTCGCCGCTGTAGGCCTGCCAGTTGGTGTTGGTGATAAAGCTCATCGCCGTGTTGAAGGCCAGCGACCACTCCATGCCCGGCAATTGCTGCGGGTTGAGCGGCAGCATGCCTTGCAGCATGAGGATGGCGAACAGCACGACAAAGCCCGCCAGGTTGAACGCCATCAACGCCCAGGCGTATTGCTTCCAGGACTGTTCGGTTTTCGGGTCGACGCCGGAAATCCGGTAGCAGGCGCGCTCGACCGGCCCCAGCACCGGGCTCAGCCAGGTGCGCTCGCCTTCCATGACCCGGTAATAGAAACGTCCCAGCCACGGCGCGGGGGCCAGCAGCAGGACCAGAAAGGCCAGGATCAACAGATAATCGTAACTGTGCATGATCACTCCTGACTCTGGTCGGCGCGCAACAGCGCCACCAGCAGATAGATGAACAGCCCGACTCCCATCAGCAGAGAGATACCATCCATAACGCTCATTGAAATTTCCCCCATCAGGCAACACCGGTACGGCGCAGGCCGCGTGAGGTGATTGTCCGCAGGCAGGGTGTAAAGGCGCGAGATCGACAGGCTGGCCGGGGCGTAAAGAAGCTGTAAAAAAGCGCTACAGCCTTGACGGCGCAAGGCCTTCACGGCCCTGCGGCGCTGTCATTTATGTCAGGTTCGCGTTAGGGGATGCAGGGGTATCGTGGTGCGGCGATCTTCAGGGAAAGGACTTCACCATGCTTCGCGACAATGGAAAACCACCCGGCACCACGCCGCCTTCCCAAGCAACACCCGCCACTGTCCAGTTGACTGTCAAGGAACGACAAGTCCTGGAATGGGTGGCGCTCGGCAAATCCGCCTGGGAGATATCCCGAATACAAGGCTGCTCGGAAGCGACCGTGCACTTTCATACCAGCAATATCCGCCGCAAGTTCGGGGTGACGTCATTGAAGGCGGCATTGGTGATGGCGATCAGGCAGGGGGTTATTTTGGTGGAGTGATATACAAACGTACTTCAAGCGTCTGGTTTAAACCGGGCAACGGGAGGTAGGTCGTTGACCGGTTATGCTAAAGCACCAGGTTAGTAATCAGGATTCGAACCCAAGTAATGTCTTTCACCCTCGGGGAGTCTTATGTCACTGGGCTTCGCCCGTTTGTTACCCAGCGCTATCCTTTGTTGTTGAGCAGCGACAGCCTCATCAATATCAAACTCTTTCGCCGAGCGCTTGAACACATCTCTTGCATATGGAGTGATCGCTCGTTGCCCGACATTAGTTTTGGCAAACGTTGAAGCCTCGTACAGGTCCTGAAACGGTTGATAGTTTGCTTGTGCTTTTTTGTATTCTTTGGCGAGCCTTGAAGTATCAAGCCCTTTGGAAACTGCAAGATCAAGTTTCGTCTGAACACTTTTCAGTTCCTTGAACGCGACATCCGATTTTACCGCCTGTCTCGCCACGTGCTTGTCAATATTTACGACATCCTTAGCCGTCACTCTACTTAATCGGGCTGACTCACTGTATCTGGTCTTGAGGAGGCTTTTGGGGATATTCTTGGCCGTCGAACTGAGAGGCGCCGTAAGAAGCCTGATCAACGCCCCCCAAGGACTATGCCCCGACGGATCCACCCTGTTCACCGGATCGCCCTCAACATACGCATACCCATTCACCCCTCCCTCGCCAAACGGACTCCAGCTATCGGGACTGTTGAAGCGCATCAACACCGGGCTGTAGGCCCGATAGCCATTACCCAGCATTTGCCAGCCGGTATCCGCCTCGCTCAGTTCGCCGTTGAACCCCAGTCTGCCGTGCGGTGGATCTTCGCCGCTAGCGTGGCCGTAAGCCGTATACCACCTCCGATTGATCCCGTTGGCATCGACTTCACCGAGCACGCTGTCACTGTCGTTGGTGGCAAGCAGCACCGTCCGATCGATCTGCTGTTCGGCCAGCAGGTAGTCGTCGCCACGCATGAAGGTGCTCTGGGCATGGCTACCGAGTTGATTGGCCAGCTCTCCGTCGCGATAGAAGCGCAGGTGCCTGTCGCCGCCACGGGTCTCCCCGGTCAGTTGGTCCTGGGGGTCATACTGGTAGTGAATGCCGGCTGACGGCGTGCCTACTTCGATCAGGCGGCCGAGGGGATCGTATTTGAGCGTGCGCCCGGCTTCGTCTATGTCCAGATTGCCGTCCAGGTCATAGCGAAGTTTGATTTCAGCCGGGTAATATTGATCATTGCTGTTCGTTACCCGGCTCAACTGCACGGGATCGTCACCTTCGTAAAAATACCGGGCATTGTTGGTACCGCCATCGAAGCGGGTCGTGACAACCGTCAGGTTGTTCGCGCCATCGAAAATGAAATTCTGCGCGAGCAGGGTCCTGCCATAGGGGTCCACCGGCCGTTGAGTTCCCGTGCATTGGTATTGAATCAGGCGACCGGATGTATCGTAGCGGTAGGCTTCGTCACGGAGTATTTCCGTGCCCTGGCTCAGGGTACGCTGGACCATGTCATCCACATCGTCATAGACCTGAACCATCTGTTGCTCGACACCGTCGAGGTCAAACGTACGCTTTACTTCCCGACCCAGGTCATCATATTCAAGGCTGATCGCGACGGTTCTTTCGCGGCTGCTGTCGGCTTTGTCGGTGGTGGTGATTTTTGCGAGGCGACCAAAGACAGTGTCGTAGTCGAACGTTGAATAGACCTCACCCAGCGAGGTTTCGTAAAGACGACCGCAGTTGTCATAGCGATTGACCTGCTCCTGTCCCAGTACGTCGGTGTAAGACAGCAGCAGACCCTGTCGGCTGTAGCTGTAGAACATGTCGTAGGTTTTGCCTGCCGAGGTACGCTTCTCGCTTTTCAGCGATCCGGTACTGTAATACGTGCGATCCAGTGTCTCGCCCTGCTCCGAGGAATGAATCAGACGAGCATTCTGCTCATCGTAAGTGTAATCGGCAGCCACACCCGGCTCCGCAATCCGGGCCGGCCCCGACTCTTTCAGCGGATCGACTTCGCGAGTGGTTTCAGGTTCAGGCACAGCTTCGGACTGCACCCTGCGCCACGGCTCATCGCCGACCTGGGGCTTGTATTCATAGTCGATTTTCCGCTTGCTGGGCAGGGTTACCGTTTTGGGTTGCAGCAGACCGGGGTCGTAAACAAGCGTACGTTTACGCCCACCGGTGACAGAACTGACCAGACGATCCAGCCCATCGAACTCCTGCTCTCCCAGCACAATGCTTTTGCCGTTGTGCTCGATGCCGATACTGACGGGCAAGTCTTCGCTGCTGTAGCTTGCATAGCTGCGACGCACGATGGCCCGGCTTGGTAATGTGGACTCGATCACCCGATCGAAGACGTCGTAAACAGAGGTGGTGCGCCGCCCGCCGTTTGCCTCCCCGACAATTTCCTCGACACGGCGGCCAAGGCCGTCGTAATGGTACTGGCTCAGGCTGACCGAGTTTTCAGCCTGATCCTTTCGCTCGCTGCGGGTCGGCTGTTCGAACAGGTTCATCCAGGTCTCGGCGAACTCGCTCTTCCCGCCACCGTTGCCTTCGATCCAGCTACGCTGAATCGGGCCCTGCGATTGCGCCGTACCAATGGGGTCGGTCTCTTCGAACGTCTTGACGTTATCCGGGCCGGTGACGCAGCGCTGTTCGCCCCAATCGTCGTATTCGAAGACGCTCTTGAGCGCCAGATCCTGCTGGCCCAGCCAGTCGAACTCGGTTTCACTGACCATGAGCCCCCACGCATCGTAAACAGCCGCGTAGGTCTGGCGAGGCTTGCCGGCGCGCGCAGGGTTATCTGCGTCATCCCGCTCCTCATAGACGACTCGGTTGAGGCCATCGAAATGACTGCAGGTTTTTACCCCCTTGACGTCGATGAGCGTCTGCATGGCCCGATCAGTCGCCTTGGCACATAGCTGATACTCGTAACTTCTGGTCGCCCTGTAGGTTTCATCATTTGGTGCCACGGTTTCACTCAGTACACGACGCAGGCTGTCGTAGACGTAGCGAATTTCCACATTGTTGTCATCGCGATTGAGCAAGGGTTCGCCGTTGAGCAGAGAATCCTCCAGCGTGATGACCTTCTTCGCGCCATCGAAGCCGGTCACGGTCTGTACGGTTTGCAGCACCATCGCGGCGTAACGGTTGCTCTCAGGGGAACCCTTAACGAAGCGCTCAGCGAAGCCATCAGGCGAGCCTTGGGCCGGGGTCTCGAAGGAGCGCTTGCAGATGCTGTAGGCATACGCTGTGCTGGTCACCTTCCCGCCCATGATCACTTGCTGCAGTTTGAGCCGACCGTGCAGGGCTGCGTTGCTCGGCTCATCGAAGTATTCATAGGTCGTGCGTTGCTGTTCCTGCTCAGGGGCCTGCGTCAATAAGGTCTCGCTTTGCGGTGCAAGCCATTCCTGTCGCTGGCCGCCATCCACCGCAGGCAACGCCAGGTAGCGATAGCGGGTGACAAGGACCGGTGCCTTGCCGTAGCTGGACAAGGCCGGGATGACCTTGCTGCTTTTCATCCAGCGGACGAAGCCTTCGGGGTCTGGCGGGCATCCGTCCTCACCGGCGGCCGGATACCACTCACTGACCTCGACCACACCGTTGGCCTGAGTCTGAGTGAGCAGATTACCGTGCTTGTCATACGTGCTGCTGACAGTCTCGCTGCGCGGCACACTGCCGTCTGACGACAGCCGCCAAGTGGTCTGCACCTCTTTGGGTAACTGGCAGTAGGCTGGCTGAGTCAAAAAGGGTTGTCCCGGCTCGATGTAGTAACGAGTGTCCACCTGCTTGACGGTGAGGTTCTTGCGCGTGGTTTCTCGAGTGAGCAGGTGAAACTGGTTGAAGGTCCGTTCGATGCTGCGCTCGGCATCAGCCTTGCCCGCGACCTGGACACGCCATGTCTCGGTCGACGAATACTCGTACGGCTCCGCCCCGAGGTATCGATACAGATTGTCCAGACCATTGTCTTCCCAGGCGATATCCAGCCCTGCGCCCAGAAAGTTGCGCTCGCGCCCGGCGCTGTCCTGGTAAGTGTAATAAACATCCATTTGCGCCTGACCCAGGCCGGGCGTCGTGCGATGGCGCGTGACTCTGGGCAGAGCGGGACGTGCCGCCCTCGCAGGAAACTGATGGCCGCTGTCGGTATAAAAGACCTCTTCCCGACCGCCAACGGGTGTTTCCACCGACGTGATGCATAAATGCTCACGGATCGTGCTGTATGCAAAACGCCAGGAAGCAGCATTGTCGGTCGGCAATTCGATACGGTTGACATGGTGATTCGATCCGGCCAGCACCATCACGAAGGTCGCATCCGGGCCCTCGCCAGTGGTCATGCGCAGCTTCACCGACGTTGCGTCGCGGCTGATGCCGAGCAGGACCTGACCCGAGTCATCCTTGATTTCGCTGAGCATTTGATGCACGCCGAAAGAGGCATAACCCAGCGTGACACTGTGGCCTTCAGGGGCAAATACGCGCACCGGCAGCGCGACTCTGTTGGTGCCGCTGCCGCGCATTTCAAGCTGCTCAACCAGACCGGACTTGTGCATCACCCGGTAGTGGTTATCGTCCTCCTTGTACAAGTGGAAGCTGTCGATTTTCTTTTCCGACATCAGCATCTGGCCGTTGCCGGTACTATCGACCTTGAATGTCTCGCCGCTGCTCAGCGATACGATCTGGTTACCAGGATCGTACTGCGACAATGGCAGGTTCCAGCCAAGACCAAAGCCGCTGTCCAGGCGGTTGAGAGGGTTATAACTGAGTGCCAGCGGCATGCCCGGGCCACGCAATCCGTTGGTCTTGACGTCGGGCAAGGTGATCGCCACCGTGTATTGCCCGGTGCGGGGGTCAACGCCGCTCTGTACATAACTGAGAAAGTTGAACGCGTTGGAGTGTACGGAAGTCGATGCTGTCATGTTCCATGAACCTCGAACGTTATGTATTAAGATAACCGCCGCCCACGGGGGCGACGGTTAAGCAGGCCTGACAAGTTCAGTTGTACTAACGACTAACTCGATACATCGACACGGACGCAGGACAACTTGCCTTTTATATTTTCATCACCGTCATACGCTTTGATCACAACAACGCCGCGACTGACGATGGTGCCGACCGGTTTGCTTCTGAGCTGGTCGATGGATATCCATTTTGTTGTCAAGGGGTCGATATACGTCTCGAGCCCAAATACCCAGCCTCCCGAATCATTACAGTCTCTGGATTCCAGGTAAATCTTCATGGCTGAGCGCACATTATCCAGCTTGATAAAACTCATCTCATCGTTCGTGCACGAATGATCGCCCTTGTTGAGATAAACCGTGTCGTCCTGGGCGGTAAAGGTGCAGTTCTTGCCTCCGCCATCAGCGTTTGCTGCGAGCATGATCAGTCGAACCGCCTGTGCCTGGGGCTTTGGCACGGGGCTGTGGGACGGGACGAGCGTACAGCCTGTCAAACCCGTAAGCGCCATGCAGGCCAAGGTTTTACTTAACGCATTCATGATAATGACTCCCTGTCAGTGTGTTGCATCAATGCCTCATTCGGGCAGCGTTTCCGAATAGAAGGTATGCATGAGACGGTTGCGCCTACCGGCGCCGTCGGCCAGAAAACCGATTCGCCGTTTATGGGCATTGCCTTGCTTATCGACCAACAGAACTACCAGTTCACCCGTCAATTTATCGCGTGCGGGGTCACCTTCCGGGATGTATTGAAGGCCCCGGAGGCGGTGCAGGCTGATGACCAGTTTGCCGGCCTCGAATACGGACATCTTGACGTCAATGTCCAACGACTTAATATCGCCCATCACGTCCTGAAGCGCGTCGTCGAAGTGCACTTTGCTTACATCACCGGGAACCGCCGGGTCGTCGAAGATAAATCCCGTCCAGCTGAACATGACTTCGTTTTCCTGCTGGCTCTCCCAAAGAATGATCGACGTATTGATCACATCACTGTCAGGCTCGGAGGGCAGAAACTTCAGCGTCTGGAAACTCACCCATTGCTGGGTATCGGGGTTAATGGCAGCCAGCGTCCAGTAATCAGTAGTCTCGAACTGGTAATCGAAATGCACATCCTCACCGAAGTCCGGAGGCCCCTCCACCGGCGGCTCAACCGGAGGATCTCCGCCATCCCCATGAGCACGCCGAGGAAGGAAGGTGTAATTGCGGGAATCGAACGTTGGCAAGCGTCGCGGCGTTATTTCAACCGTGCTGTTCACATCTTCATACCGCACAGAGGTCCACCAAAAGCCGGTAGCGTCGGCCCGGAAGGTCGCGTGGAAGACGCCGACAAAACCCGTTTCCGCCCGACTGTGCAGGTAGAAGTCCTGCACGACTGGCCGTTGCGCATCCAGGCCCGATTCAGCAGCGGAGATGCCGGTCCCGGACAGCTCGAAACGGTTATGTTGACTGCGCACGCGCCACGCCTGCTTATCGCCCTCGGACATGCCGTCGAGAGGGGGGAGTACTGACTCGATATTTTGGCCGGTTTCATCGTCTACCAGACGCATGGAGGCCCTTTCAGTGGGACTCAGCTCGTACTCGATTTCGTTGTCCGGCATCACCTGGGTCTTGACCTGCAGCCTGATTTGCTGATAACCGTTGGGGTACAGATTACCTTTGGTATTGTCAGGCGATGACGAGCCAGGGACCGTGATGGTAAACATCGACATTTCGGTCCAACTGCCTTCATCGATGACCTCGGATAATTCGATGACGCTATAGCCGCACGCCAGAACCACCCCGTTGTTCACCACTTCACAGCTCACCACGCTACTGGCGACAAGCGTCTGATCGGGAGGCATGAAAAGCCCCTGCCGATCAACAGTGCCTGGCCCCCCCACCACCTTCCAGCGTCGCTCAAGCCCGGGCAGCAGTGCGCGGTCATCCTGTAGCTGCACCGCTACCTTTGGCCGTGCTCTGGGTACGAAAGCCGGCTCGACACGCAGCATTTGCTGCCCGTTGGCAACAAGCACCGTTGCGATGCCAAGGTCATTGCCCGACGCTTCTATCTGTTGCACGGCCAGCGCTCTTTTCCCGGACCTGGCATCCGGACTGAAAAGCGCGCCCTTGCCGGCCTCACTCAACCTGCCAAGCTCGGAGCCCAGCAACGCCCAGCTCACCGGGCTGCCGTCAAGCGTCGAAGCCGCCAGCGAGACCGTTTGCAGCGCAGCCCCCCCTGGCACTACCGTTACACGTGGCGCCAACTCCATGCTGCGTGATACCACACCCACCAGCGCCGAGACCTTGACGACAGCGCCTGACTCTTCATACGTGGCTGTGATTACCACGCGCAGCGCGTCATGGCCGATCGCCTCAATACCCGCCGCCGTGTAGACGCCGCTGGAAGAGATGCTGCCGCTTCCGGCAGCCAGGTGGCTTTGAATGCTTAATGCACTCCAGCTGGTGGCCGGTATTTCTTCGCCTTGCGGGTTGCACAGGACAAAACGCTGGGTCTGCCCGGCCGTCAGGGTCGAGAACAGGGGTGTGATACTGGCCTGTTTCGACCGAAGGCCGCCAAACAACAGCAGGTCATCCGGGCGGTGCTGCTCAAGTGGTTCGAATACGCATCCACCGGTGAACTTCAGGCTGTCCGCCACCTGCAGGCCTTCACGCTCGATCATCGACTGAGTCTCCTGCGAGAGCATCAGCACCGTGCCGTAGGTTGACTGACCGTCTGCCCCACGATCATCAGGTATCGGATAAACGAAATCATCTGTCGGCGGAAACACGCCTTCGGCGTCGCTATCCTGCGCGTGCATGAACAGCACAAGCGCGCCATCACCGGTCGTGTCCATGCGCGCATCGCTTGAACGCGGCGCGGCGCGGGTAACAAGCCGCAAGCTGCCTGGAGTCTGAACATGGTAGCGATTGAGCTGTGCCTGCAGCACTGAGAAAACCCGGCGATGAAGCGCAATGTCCTTGAACGCCTCAGCAAAGAAATCCGCCAGTCGCTGGTTGATCGCCTCATTGACGCCCCCCAGACTACAGGCAACGCCAGCCCCGCCGGCCAGATCGAGCAGCACATGCCCCTCCTCATCCACGAAGAGCTCGACAGTCATCGCCAGCCTGAAGCCCATGGGCTCGCTGATGATGAAGCTGCCGGACACGGTAGTTACACTCCCCTCCGGCTGATGCAAGCCGCTGTAACGGCCAGACACGATGTTCATCGTGACGAGGACACTGCTGGAGCCCGGCGAGTCAGGCAGAAACGACAGGACCGGCACGCCCAGCTCGACCTGTTTCAGACGAACAGTGTCGCCTTGTCGCTCATCCACCACGATGTCGCCGGTGAACAACGGCAAGAAGGCCAGATCCTGATAGCGCTCGATGTATTGTTGCTCTATATGCCGGTTGAGCTCGCTGCGACTGACTGCCGCGACGGCTCCCCAGCCTTGGGTCAAGGTACCTGCACCCGCTCGCTGCACAATACCGCTCAATGAACGGGGCATTGCGTTAGCCGCCGTGCCCCCCGCTGTCCCGGTCAGTGCCTGCAACACACCGGAGGAACCACTCAATGGCAGCGGCAGAATCAAGTGCCCGGCCATTGTGCCAAAAACCTCGTCTTCAAATTCTGCAAACACGACAACGTAGCGTTCGGGTGCTTTGGCATCACTGCTGTACACACCCGTGGCGTCTATAGAGCCCGGCCCGTCAATACTCCAGGTGACTGGAAGGTCACGGCCATTGACGACGACTTTCAGCTCGGCACGCTGATCATTGACGCTGGCAAGCGTTATGAACAGCATCGGAGGGTGGCGAACGACCAGTACCTGAATCGATTGGGTGTGCTGATCGTCGCTGACCGTTATTGTGTCAAGGACATAGGTATTCCCTGCCCCCCCTGCACCGGCGACGTAAAACTTCTCATGCGATGCATCAACGCCGTCCTCAAGCGTCCCGCTTTCTCCGGCTACCGGATCGACCACCGTCCATTTCAGGCTGGTTGCACGCGAACTGCGTGCTGTAAGCGCTACCCGCTGACCGTGATTACACACCTGAATCAACGGGCTGACGCTGACGCTGCTGGTGAGCACCGTCACCACAGCGGTACTGTAATGCCCCGACACCGGGTCCATCGCCTTGATCAGTACACGCTGAAAACCCTGCTTTGCGGGCAGCGCTGCGGGCGCCGTATACCGACCCTGCTTATCGATTTCTCCCAAACCTTCAGTACCGTCATCCGATGGATCTTCCAGGGTCCAGACGATGCCCGACCGCGCAGGCTGGGTGGTCAATTGCAGCGCTTCTCCCGTAGCGATCAATGCCTGGTGCCCGGCGATACTGAACGTCGACGCACCGGGATCGATGCGTCCGAACACGACCTGGTCATAAGGCAGGCGCTTGAGTACAGGTTGCAACACTTGCTCGTCAGGCAATAACCAGCCGCCCAGAAAACGCTCGGCGCCCGTTGCATCCAGGGTTTTGCTCAACCCTTGCAGCAACGCGTGCTTGACGGTGTAGGCCACGAAACCATTGACCTGCTCCAGCTCCCCGGAACTCAGGTTGTTCAGTGTTCCTGGAGCGGCGCTGACTTCATGGTCGAACAGGTAAGGTGTATAAAGATGCCCTTCCACTGCCTGACCATCCGACCCACCTTCGGTCAGATGAAACTCATGCCTGAGGCTGATGTTGAAGGTAGCGTTGTGCGATTGCCATTCATCGCTGTCCAGCGCTCTGTAGCGAAAGCCCAGCGTGCAGGGAAATTCCCAGGTCTGCGTGGTCTGGGCGTACTCGAAGTCAATGGTCAGGGGATGCTGGGCGTTGAAGGCCTGAACGCTGAACGGTTCCGATTCAAAGACGAATTCCGCGCTGCGATATTCTCCAGCCGGAACTGCAAACGTGCCGGCCTGAGCGACCATCCGCTGCAGCGGTTTATCGTCCGGAACGCTGAAACTGAAGTCAGGCGCTTGCAGCATTTGTATCACCGCATGGCCAAAGGCAGCACGGTGCAGTGCGTGAGAGGAAAACACAGCGGTCGCCGAGTACGACTGCTGAGCATCGTTGGGAATCAGGTAACGGAAGTCGGAGTCGCCACCCGGAATCCCGCCCGTCACGCCGTATTCCATGGTCGCAAACAGCAGCAACGCGCCTTTTTTATGGACCGATACAGCATCGGGGCTTTCAAGCTGTGATCGCACATCGATTCTACGTACATTGAGCAATTCGTTGCTCTGCTCGTTGAAAATACCCAGCCTGAACTGCTGCTCATGATTTTCCGGGTTGCTGAACCAATCCTGAAAAAAGTCGCCGATCTTCTCTCGTTCGGTAGAACCGCCCGGAAAATCCAGTGAAAGGTTTTCAGCCAGACCAAGGTCCACCACCAGATCCGCGCTTTGACTGCTCAGTTCCAGATCGAAATCCAGGCCTGGCGCGTTCAGTGGGTCGTAGGCTGCGATTCTGTGAATATTGTGCTGCCCTTGAGCGTTCTCTATCACGGTATGCAAACCGGCGATAACTGAAATGCGCCAGGCCAGCAGCGAATGCTCCAGAACGCTGTGCTTGAACGACAAGCCTGGTGGCCCGAGAACGCAGCCCGAGAAAATATGGCAATCATGTGTATCGGGAATCGTGATACTTCCGTCCGGCACCGGACGCGACATTCCCTGGGCCAGACTCTGTTGGTAAACCTGGTCGAGGAGCTCGTTGACCTTGTCGCCATCCAGAGCAATGATCGCGTCCCAGCCTCTGAGACGCGTGGTATTTTTCATCCATGCCAGCAGACTTTCCGCTGAATAACCAGCCATGACATCACCTCCTGTGATGTTGATATACAAAGACCGATGCGCATTCGGTCAGGACGCCGGTACTTCTTTGCCCTTCATCAATTCCAGCTCCGGGGCAAACCCGCCCACCGGTAGCGGCAATATGATATGCCCCTCCATGACGTCAAAGACTGGATGATCGGCCTCGGCAAAAATAAGCACAAACCGGTCAGTCGACGATATGTCGGGGGTGTACAAGCCGTCACTGATGCTCCCGCTCCCGGCGCCTACTCTCCATTTGACGCCAGGCAGCGCAACGGCATTGGCAAACGCTTGCAGTTGAACCTGATCGGCACGAATGGTCACAACGTCCACGGGCTTGTCGACCTTCGCAACCTCCAGAACTTCAGAAACCTCCACGGTTTTTACGACTTTCACCGTTATCAATGGGGTCTGATGCTTTACCAATACCCACGACGAAACACTCGCCTGCCCGCCGGTCACGACTATCTGATCCAGAACATAGGTTTTGCCGGGCACCTTGTGCGCCGCGACGTAACGGTGATCACCATCAGCCAGTGCACTGCCCTCCAGAACACCGCTTTCGCCGGGAACCGGATCCTTGAGCGACCAGTGCATTTCTTCTGTGCCGAGCGAACCTGCCTCAAGCTCCACAATCTGCCCGGCGTCACACACCTGAATCAACGGATTGACGGTGATCGGGTTGGTCACGATCGTGACCAGCGCCGAACTCTGATAGTTGGAGTTCATGTCAGTGGCCGTCACCCGAACACGCGTGAACGCAAGCTCGGTCAAAGAGGCTTCTGGCGCGTAATATCGGCCGGTGCCATTGATGGCACCGAAGTTCTGCGCATCGCCCTGCAGACGTTCGACACTCCAGGTCACATTCGCACCCGGCGGTTGAATGGAGAAGGTGGTGGAACTGTCGACCACCATCAGATGCTCCGCCGGGCTGACGACAAAGTCTGCCCCGGAGCTGTTGATGCGGCCGAAGGCGGCTATGTCTCTGGGCCCACGCAGTACATCAGGCACAATGGCTTCGTTGAAATTGAGATCGATACTGTCCCGGATGAACGAACTGATCGGCACACGAGTAGCGAGTTTGCGTGCCAGTGCGGCTTTGATGTCGGACTCGAACGGGTCCTTGTTCAACTTCTCAAAATTGCTTTTTACCGCCTCTATTAAAAACAGTAATGAAAAGCTGTTTGCTGGTGGAGGGATCTCCACGAAAGTCAGGCCATCGATGATGGTGTTTATCGTGAGGCTGGGGATCAAAACCAAGTCGTTGTTTTCTTCGGCGAAGGTATAAATGCACCGTACATCGACCGTGACGACCTTGCTCATGACCAGCAGCGCCCCATGGCCTGGCAACGTAAGCACAACGCCGGGGGTTGCTTTGGACTTCCAGGTCAATGCCACCGTGCCATCGGCAATGAGCTCCACAGACAAAGGCGTGCTCCCCAACGCATCAAGCCAGGTCTCGGTTTTGTAAACATTTGCCAGGACTGACACGCCATCGATTTGAACCTGGACATCCTGGCTGCTCGACTCGGACGTCTTCAGTCTCCCCGACGTGGCCGTCGCCTTGACCAGTCGGCCGGAGCCATCATGAACAGGTTTGAACACCACGCCTTCAATAACCGAAGCAATGGTCTTGGTCACTTCACCTATGAACAGTGCCGCCTTGAACGTACGCTCCGCACTGAACAACACGGTGGCCGAGTAATCTTTCCCGACATCATCCGGTATCAGGTATTGGTACTCTACCGGGATGTCGCCGCCTTCCTGACTGCCTTCCAGACGAATGAACACCAACACGGCCCCGTCGCCGTAGTTGGCGGCATGCGGGTCGAGAGGTGAAGCGGGATTGGTCTGGGTGCGCAGTTTGAAAGACTGTGGGTGCATCAGATTATTCGTGCCACGCTTGATCACGCCAAGCGTCCATATGCGCTCCTCGTCCGGCAACGCATTGAACAAGGCTTTGAAAAAAGCTCCGCCGAGTGCGCGGTCAGTCCTGTCAGCCGCGAAGGTAAGAATGAAATTGTCACTGTCCTTGAGGTCGAGCCGCAGCCGGCCATCGCTCTCGATATTGCCCGGGACCCTTTCCAGCGCGAGATCCAGTGTCAGCTTCGGACCTTGCAGCGCATCGATATGGATGACCCTGTAGGCTTCCCAATTATCGACGTTATTCTTCATCGTCAATTGGGTTCCGCCCAGGATCGAACAGGTCAATGTCGCATGAGACTGACCGAGGTTATCGTTCGAGAAGGCCAGCCTGGGCGCATCCAGAATAAAATTGTGAATGCATTCTTTAAACCCTTCGCTCAGTCTCACCTCTCCGCTCACAGGCTTTAGATAGGTATCCGACGAAAAACGCGCGACATACTCCTGAAGCAACAGGTTATTCACCTTGCCTCGGGCCATTGCAGCGATGGAGTCCCAACCCCACATCACATTATTGTCGAGGTCTTTCATCCACTCAGTCAGGTGGTTCAGCGTGTTATTGGCCATGGGGTTACGTCCGTGTATGTGTGGGGTCATGCCAGTGGCTGTTGCGTCCTGCGCCAGCCTGCCGGCCTATAAAAAAAGACCATCCAGTACGATGAAATTAATAGACGGAAACTGTGTGTAATTCGCCCCGTCATCAAAGCTGACTTCGACCGTGACGATGTTGGTCAGACTCTTTCTTTGCAGACTGTCCAGGAAATCCCTCGGGATGATCACCGGCACCTGCCTGGCATCGTATTCCGCCTCAGTGAGCGGTTCGGCGGCGCCGGTACGTAGCCCGAGCGCTTGTGGCGAACCCGACTGGGACAAGCCAGTAACCTTGATTCGTACCCGTTGCCCGGGTGCCATGTAGGCCCAGGATGCCAGCTCGAGAAGCGCACCTTCCGGTGGCACACAGCCAAGGTAAAGCAGGGTATCGGTAACGCGTGGTCGCATGATCTGGATATATGGCCAAACGAAGCCCAGGCCTCTGACTTCCAGCTTGAAGACTGGCGAAGTGCCTGATTGCAACGGTGAAACGACGCTGTAATAGACGCTCACCCACTTGTCCATATTGGCCGGGACCGCTGTGGACGGGATGATGAACAGGTGCGGGTTGTCTGGCGAAGGATCGGCGATAAAGCTGCCCGTGCCTGTATTGCCCTCCCAGTGCATCTGTATCGTGTAGTCGTCGCCGATGAACACATCTTTCGGTATGCGAATTCTCACCCCGCTCAGCAGCAACGAGGCATGGATATAGCCCACTACTCCCCATTCTTCAGCGCTCTCGATCTGGGCGTCGTCGATAACGGGCACAGGAAGATCGAGCGGACGGCTCAGCGTTACCTTGAGCGGCAACGAGCTGGCGGCATGGCCCGGTCGCGCATACTGATACATCAGCTCGATGTTCTTGCCGTTATTGGCAGAAAGCCAGGCCTTCGCCAGCGAGAACTGCAGCACGCCACTGTCGATATTGGATATGTCGGCCCTCAGGGTCTGCACCAGCTGATTGCCGCTGGAGATGTAAACCACGACATCGTCATTGATCTGCATGCCGAAAGGATCGATCAGCAGGGTGATGCCGCCAGGGAAGGCTTCCGGGTCCAGTGAGCCGCCGCTGAAATCCTTGATCTTCAAGGCCGGCAATAACGCCAAGGAGGGTATGACCATGGCCAGCGACTGGGTGACCGAAACCGTTGTCAATGCGGGATCGCCGTACTCGATGAGGTAGCTCATCAGCGCGAAGCCACCCGTTTCAATTGGCACCAGTTCGTTAGTCGGTATCGACCACTGCAAAGGCTGGCCCACCTCTTCCAGCGCCAATACCCGGGACAGGATAACAGGGAGCGCGAAACTGCCGTCACTGTAATAAAGATCCAGTGTGAGGGTCACTCTGTCGCCCTCGCGCATGGCCAGATACGACGGCGTCACGATCGACAGCTCAGAAAGATCCCACAGCAGGCCGGGGTCAAGCTTCAGATCGTGAGACTCCTTGCATTGCGGCACCCCCAGCCCGGCGGCGGCTGACGGACGTTTGCCGACATAGAAGAACAGGCGCTGGGATTCCTCGATGCTGCCTTCGACTACATACGAGTAAAACACCCAGCCCTGGTCAAGCCTCATCAGCAACGGGTTAGTGATCATCAGCAGCATACCTTCAGGCTGCAGCCCCGCGACCTCGATCAAATCGTTGACGTAGTCGTCCACTTCGCCCAGGGCGCCGCAACCTCGCCAGTTGGGCATGAACCGATCGCCGTTCTTGATCCCTGGGTAGTCGATCCAGGTGGTCAGGTCGGCACTGCCCAACTGATCCAGATCGAGGTAGTTCCCGGGCTGCTGCAAGTCAGGCACCTTGGGGGCGGGGAAATTCAGCGCCATGAGTGAGACTCCTTTCTCGTTTCCGCTGAAATGGGTAGGTCGCAAGGGTTGACCCTGCAAGTGCGGATAGGACTTTTTTTACGCCGATGCCCATCGGTTGCCCACTAGCACTACTGCTAGGTTGTTGCCCGGGTAAGGACTGTTAGGGTTAGGCAAGACTTCCAGCCACACGGACGCCTCAGGGCGTTCAGGCTTGGGGGTCGTCAATGACCAGAGCGCAAGGACTGCACAATCGTCAGACACCGCTGCGCTTGGCACGCATCAATCAGCGAGGTCCGCTCCATGGCTGCTTCCACTTCCGTGCACTCCAACGCGCTCAATTTCATGAGTTGTCTGAAAAGCGGCGTCGACCCACGCACCGGGCTTTACAACATATCGATCAGCATGCCCGATCTGCAGAGCAATGACCTGCGCGGGCCAGGGTTCCGACTCGACCTGTCCTACAATCAGCTCAATACGCTGGACAGCGGCTACGGCCTGGGCTGGAACCTGCAGTTGTCGCAGTACGACCCTGCCACCCAGATCCTGTCCCTGAGCACAGGCGAGACCTTCCGGGTCGACGGCACCGGCAGCAACGGTCTACTGACGATGACCGAGAAGAAAATTGACACCTTCCACTTCTACAAACAGGACGATACGTCTTACCGGGTGGTGCACAAATCAGGTCTGATGGAAATCCTCAAGCTGCACAGCAGCGGTAATAAAAAAATGGCCTGGGCGGTAAAGATCATCGCCCCGTCGGGACACAGCATCGCGCTCGAGCACACGGTGTTCAACAGCAGCACCTACAGACTTGCTTCGATCACTGACGACCTGGGTCAGACGCTGTTGGCAATTGCACGCAGTAGTACATCCGTCGAGCTGAAACTGCATCCGTACGCGGGCACTGGCGGTACTCCACTGGCGCGCTTTTTGATGACCCTCACCGGCACAAAACACGTAACGTGCATCACTCTGCCCACCGAGAACAATGCGTCGTGGCGCTTCGAATATGCCCTGAAGAACGGCAATCAGTTATGCATCAACCATGTAGAGACGCCCTCTGGAAGCAGCGAAGAAATTTACTATCAGGATGAAGGCCATGCGTTTCCATCCAGCGCCGCTCGCCAGCCCATACCCAGAGTGACAAGACACATCACCGATCCCGGCCTCAGTCAGGCAAAGGTCGATGTGCGATATACCTACAAGGACGGCCAGCAACGCTCACGAAATTTTCTCGGTGCCGGGTTGCCCATCGCCTGGAAAGACGACGGCCTGGACAACCTCTATAAATATCTGCAGGAGTACAACTATGTCTGTACCGAAAGCCTGTGGGTCGACAACAAGGCCGTGCGCAGCATAGAGCGCACCTTCAACCGCTTTCACTTGCAGACCCGCGAAGTCACCACCCAGAACAAAAACCAGCAAACGGTCACCACCGCCTACAACATCCTGGAGGAAGTGCATTACTCCAGACAGCCCGACGATTGTCAGCTACCCAGCGAAGTCACCACCCGTTGGCAACGGCTGGACGAGCCTGAGCGCACGCGCACAGAAACCGTCACCAATACCTATGACCGTTACGGCAATCCGCTGGTGCATACACGCGCCGACGGGATCCAAGAAGTCAGCAGTTGGTACCCGGCCGCCGGTGGCGACGGTTGCCCGGCGATGCGGAAGGGTTTGTCTCACGACTGAAAGAAAAAGTGGTCAAACCCGCCCTGTCGTCGCAGCCAGGGGCCCCTACCCTGTCCAAACGTTATCGCTACAGCGCGCTGCCTGCACTGACCGGCAGCGAGTTACCCGACTGGATCGTGCCGGAAACCGAAACACTGCTGCAGCTTGAAAGCGATGGAACCTCTGTGGAGTTGCAAAAGATCCTGCTGGAGCACATCAACCAGCCGGACGCGCCTTTCCAGCATGGTCGAACCGGGAAAAATATCGAGTCCCTGAATGGAAAGGACACCGTTACCGTCTACGAGTACAGCCACGCCAGCATCAGTCACAGCAACAGCAGCAACCGCAAGAACAAGGGTAAGGGCAACAACAAGGACAACAGCGAACACTTGCAGGTCCCGGTACAGCTGATAGAGATCACCACTATCGGCTTCGACAATGCCCGCATAAGCAAGCAGCAACAGCAGTCGTTGTTGACCGGCCAGGTGCTGATGACCCTGGAAGAAGGCGTGGAGATCCGCTATGCCTATGACGCGCTCAACCGGCTTACCAAGGAAACGATCGCACCGAATTCAAGTGCTGGCTATGAAGCCAGTCGCGAGTACGAGTACACCCTGTGTTCCGCTCCGGGACAGCATGCAGAACAAGTGCTGACCGACGCCCGCAAGGTCAGGACTCGCTCTGTCATGGATGGCCTGGGCCGGGCAATACTCGAGGAACGGGACCACATCGACAGCAATGATCTGAAAGCGATGCGCATGATCCATACAGCGCAATACAACGCCTGGAACAATGTGCAATACGAAATGGATTACGACTGGTTCGACAACCAGCAACGGTTCACCACGCAAAGTACCTACACCTACGACGACTGGAACCGCCAGTCTGTCATTACCTCGGATCACGGCGTACAGACCCACCAGTACTACGACCCCATCGGCAGTGAAGAACATAACGGTCCGGTCCAGAAGACGTGGGTGCAAAGCAGTGACGCAGAACCTCTGATCAGTGGTCGTAGCGAGACCTGGCTGAACATGTTCGGCAAACCGGACAAGATCAAGAGCCAGAACGCAGCAGGAGAAGATCTGGGCTCACAAACCTTTCTCTACGACGGAATGGGGCGCTGCACGCAGCAGACTGACGAGTCAGACGACACAACCCTGTTCAGCTATGACGCCTGGTCGCGCATGGTCAGAACACGCTTGCCGGATAGCAGCGAGGCACATCGTGAATATGAACCGTTCAGCACCACCGAGCTGCCGACCAGCCTGAGCGTGATTCATCGGGACGGTATTACCAAAACCCTGACAGGCGAACAGAAGTTCGACGGGCTGGGCCGTCTGACACGGACGCAGGCAGGGCAACGTGTGGAGCACTACAAGTACGAGGATGGTCAAATGCAGGTCAAAACCCGCACGACGGCCATGGGTGATGCCATCAGCTACACCTACAAGCGGGAGCTCACCGACCAGATCGTCTCCAGTACTGCACCGGATGACGCTGCCCGTTTCGACTATGACAACGTCAGTGCCCGCCTGGTCTCTGCCACTAATCAGCAGGGCAAGCGCGCTTACGCTTATGACGCGCATAACCAGCTGACCAAAGAGACCTGGGAAGATCTGCAAGGCCGGACCTGGCAAACCCTGCATCGGACATCCTTGCAGGGCCGTACGATGTATCGCACCGATGTCGAACAAAAAGAGGTCAAAAACCCGGTTAAAGACGTAGTCAAGGGCCGGGTTAGAGGCGGCGTCAAAAACAGTGTCAAAGGCGTGGAAACGACTTACCGGTATGACTCGTTCGGCCGACTCGAAAGTGCCGCTCAGGGCAACGTGAAGGTGACCACCCGGTATGACACACTGGGTCAGCCCTGCGAGATGACAACCCATGACATCGTCGCCGGGACCCGCCTGATAAACCGTATGGAATATGACGACCAAGGGCAGGAAGTGCTCAGGACGCAGATTGCCGGCAATCACCCTGTACGTACGCTGGAACAGCAATGGCAACCCGACGGGCTCATGCGAAGCCGCCACTTGCGGGAAGCGGGCAACACGCTGCTGCTGGAAGAGTTCAGGTATGACACCCGAGCCCGGCTGACCGGCATCACCTATTCAGGCAGTAAGTTGCCAGTGCACGCTTCCGACAAGGCGATGCTCAGCCAGACGTTCACCTTCGACGAGCTGGACAACATGACCCTGAGCTATACCAAATTTGCCGACGGCAACACTGAAACAGCCACTTTCCGCTATGGCAAAGAGGGTGACCCCGACTCCGAGGACCAATGCCAGTTACTGGGCATCACCTACAGGCCTCCACGGGACACGCCGGACCCGACGTTCAGCTATGACGCCAACGGCAATCAGTGCACTGACGAGCATGGCAACCAGTTGCACTACGACAGCCAGAGCCGCCTTCTTCGGGTGGCAAAACCGGCGGGTGAGCCCATCAACACCTACACGTACGACGGCCATAATCATCTGGCCACCACCCGCAATGGCAGTGACAGCGAAATACTGCGTTTTTATCAGGGCCAGCAGTTGAGCAGCACGGTGCAGGACGACCGACGTACTCAGTTTCTGCACATTGACGAGCAACCCATAGGCCAGCAGATCATCGGAGAACCTGCCAAAACCCTGCTGTCGCTGACGGATGCGAACCAGAGCGTTCTCGGTGAGTTCCAGCAGGACACGTTGCGAACGGCTGTCTACAGCGCCTACGGAGAACGCCACAGCGATGACGTGCTGCTCAGCGTTGCCGGGTTCAACGGCGAGGTGTGCGAGACAGATACGGGCTGGTACCTGCTGGGCAACGGCTACAGAGCCTACAACCCGGGCATGATGCGTTTTCACAGCCCTGACTCCTTGAGCCCCTTTGGTGCAGGCGGGGTCAACCCCTATACCTATTGCCTGGGCAATCCCATTGCCTGGCGCGACCCCACCGGGCATGACGCCAGCTCCCAGAGTGGCAGGCTGCGACGACCCGATGAGGATGAGATACCTGCAGAGATGTCGGGGGGTATTGGAATGATGACCTGGGTCATGCTTGCGGTTGGCGTAGCGTTCACGGCAGCAGGTGCCTACGCGACATATGCATCGTTTGGATTGGCCGCGCCCGCCTCGGTTCCTGTAACGGTCCTGGGTATCACGATGACCTCACAGGCGGCGGCCTACGTCGCAACCGGGGTGCTGGCGGCAGGGACCGTTCTGGGTGCTGCATCAACGGCTGCCACTGCTTATGGTGCGGCGAAAGGAGACGACACAGCCCTTCGGATAGGGGAATACGTCGGCTACGCCGCGATACCTTTGGACGTCGGTGGGATGCTATTGAAAAGTGCGGTTAAAAGCGCGCTCAAGGCTACGACCAAGGCTTTAGACCAAGGAAGTAAGATATTGAGGAGATCACTTGACGATTTGCAGGCCGCGCCTGGAATAGCTGCGCGACGTGGGTCTGCCCCAGCGAATTTGGCCGTACCCGGATTGGTTAGGGATGGGGAGATTCCAAGAGCGTCCATCTTGAGGGGTGTGCCACCTCAACCGAACCCGCGGCCGACGAAAGGGCCTAACGCCAGGGTCAACCAGCAATCGGCAACTAATACAGCAGCATCCAGTGGCCCTTCATGGCTTCTACAGCGAACGGCTTTTCTTAAACCGATTCCCGGCTTAGGGCCAGACGTATTCCAGGTTATACGCGATATTCGCATGTACCAAAGCTGAACTTCCCGCCGCTGACAAAAAACTCGTGACTGTCGGCGGCATTTCAGTCATCGCCTCTAATTCTATACCGTTACATTTGCCCTTCGGGTTCTCTGCCCGAACAAAAAATCACAGCCCCATGAAAAACCCGGAACAACATAAAACTCAAGATTTTAAATGTATGACACTAGTTTAGGAAATATCCTACACCTCCCGCCATTAAACAAAGTGCTTCAGAGACTTTGTAACTAACGCTCCTGCTGTAAACTCCCGCCCCGTCATGACACACAACACAAACCGTCTACCAAGACACCATTAATAGTTACATTTTTAGTCCTGCAACTTTAATACTTATAAGGTTTTAATCGTGAACAAAATGCTATCCGTATTGGGCCTTGCTCTGGCGACTACACTGACCGGCACTGTCGCATCCGCCAACCCCGGCCCCGGCACCATCCGTTTCGAAGGCAAGATCACCGCCACCACCTGCCCTATCGAAGTGGTCAATCCGGGCGATGGCTCTATCGGCAACGTTGTGAACATGGGCTCTATCGAAGCCAACCGTTTCACCGGCATCGGTGACGAACTGTCTGGCAAGAGCTTTGCCCTGCGCGTCAATGACGACGGTAGTTGCGGTCTTACGTCTGGCGGCGCCGCGAACACTGCCAAAGTCACCTTCATCGGCGCCCCTGACAGCAGCGGCGACTACTTCGGCGTCACCCCTACTGTCGACGGGGCAAAGGGCGTTGCGATCGTGATCAAGGACCAGACCGGTACCTCCATCAAACCAGGCGACGCCTCGGCGCCTTATCCACTGGTCGAGGGGGGTGTCACCGACATGGTGTTCAACGCCTACTACCGTTCGACACTGGCTACCGTTCAACCCGGTGCTGCTTCGGCGGATGTCCAGTTTGTTGTCGCGATCAACTGATACATCGACCCACTCGCTCACTGTGTAAGGATCAATAGTCTTTTCACGTGAAGCATCTTCACTACGTTCAGGTCCGTTCGGATCTGAACGTACAAGGTAACTTTCCATGATTTGCCAACAGGCTTTTAAAAGACCTGCCCTCGCGGGGTGCATGATGTTATTCATATGCGCAGCTTATATACCCGCCAGCCAGGCAGCACTGACCGTCAACGCAACGCGTATAGTGTTCGACGGCGACAAGCGCAGTACGTCGGTGGTCATATCCAATCCTAGTGATCGCCCGTTCGCGGTGCAGACCTGGGTAAATACGGAGGCAGACGACACTGTCACCGTCGTTCCATTCGCACCTTCGCCGCCACTTTTCCGCCTTAATCCGGGCAAGGAACAACAGGTACAGATCAATGGCCTGCCCCACGACCTGCCCTCTGATCGTGAGTCATTGTTCTACTTTAACGTGCAGGAAATACCTCAAGCCGACTCTTCGCAAGGCAATGTACTGAATATTGCCCTGCGTACCCGTATCAAACTGTTTTATCGCCCGGTTCTGCTGACTGACAACCCCATTGCCCGCCTCAAGGACCTGCAATGGTCGGTCCGGCAGATTGCCGGCAAGGCAGAGCTGACCGCCATGAATCCGACGCCCTTTCATGTGTCGTTCATTCGCCTCGACGTCTCCGGCGGTGGCAGGACTGAAAAGGTCAGTGAAGTCGCCATGCTTGGCCCGTTCAGCTCTCGCCATTACACGCTCAACGAAACGAAAGCGGTACCGGGCCTGCAGGTGGTGTTTGCCGCGATCAACGATTACGGCGGCTACAGCCAGCCGCAGACAGCTACGGCCACGCTGACTGACTGAAACAGCGCTGGCACGCTTCATCCCCAGGACATTGAACATGACCCTATTACCCGATTCCGGGTTCATACCGGTGCGCCTGCGTTTTATGCAGGTGCTGATTGTGTGCGGCAGCGTGACCGTTCCGCTGGAACTGACCAAGGCGGCAACCCCTGTCAATTTCCAGTCCGGCTTCCTGCGTCAGGGCCAGGACTATGACAGTGCGGCCGCGGCCAGCGTGCTGAACCAGTTGTCAGTTGTCGAGAGCCTCGGGCCAGGCGACCATTGGGTAGAAATCCACGTCAATATGCGCTATTTCGGCCAACGGCAAATCCGTTTCGATGCCGACCCGCAAGGCAACGGCCTGCTGCCCTGCCTGTCGTCGGAATTGCTGGAGCAGATCGGCGTACGCCTCGACAGTCTGGCCGACCCGGCCTCGTTGCAAGTCGCCTGTGTCGCGTTGGGGCAATTGATTCCGGACTCCAGGGTCGTACTCGACGGCGGCAAACTGCAACTGTCGATCTCGATACCGCAGATCGCCATGCGCCGCGATGCCAACGGTCGAGTGGACCCGGCGCTTTGGGATTACGGCATCAACGCCGCCTTCATCAATTACCAGACCTCGGCGCAACAGACGACCCACAGGGAGACAGGCACCAGCAGCAGCGCAGACCTGTACCTAAACACCGGTATCAACCTGGGATCATGGCGATTGCGCAGCAATCAAAGCGTGCGCCAGGATGCACAGGGACATCGCGAATGGACCAGAGCCTACGCTCATGCACAGCGCGACCTGCCCGGCACGCACGCTAACCTGACCCTGGGTGAAACCTACACCGGCGGCGATGTCTTCCGGAGCGTGCCGATCAAGGGCGGGTTGATCAAAACCGATCAGGAGATGCTCCCCGATTCCCTGCAGGGTTACGCACCGGTGATTCGTGGCGTGGCGCAAAGCAGGGCCAAACTCGAAGTGCTGCAGAACGGATACCCGATCTACTCCACGTATGTCAGTGCGGGCCCCTATGAAATAGATGACCTGAACACGGCGGGCAGCGGCGAACTGGAGATCGTGCTGACCGAGGCCGATGGTCAGGTCCGGCGCTTTACCCAACCTTACTCGACTATCAGCAACCTGTTGCGCGAAGGCGTCTGGAAATACAGCACAGCCCTGGGCCGCTTCAACGGCGCCTACGCCACCGAGCATCCCTGGCTGTGGCAAGGCACTCTGGCCGTTGGAACAGGCTGGAACTCGACCCTTTATGGCGGACTGATGACCAGCGACTTCTACCACGCCGCTGCACTGGGCGTGTCGCGGGACATGGGCCTGCTGGGGGCAATGGCGTTCGATGTGACCCGGTCACGCGCCAATATCGATCAAACCGGTCGGTCCAGCGTGCAGGGCATGAGTTACGCCATCAAGTATGGCAAGGCGTTCACTACCCATACCAATCTGCGCTTCGCAGGTTATCGCTACTCCACCGAAGGCTATCGGGATTTCGACGAAGCCGTCAGTCAGCGCAGCAACGACGCTACGTTCACAGGCAGCCGCCGAAGCCGTCTGGAAACTTCGATTCATCAAAGAATCGGCGCACGCAGCAGCGTAGGTCTGACGCTGTCGCAACAGGATTACTGGGGCCGCGATATCGAGCAGCGGCAATTTCAACTCAACGTCAACACCCATCGTGCCGGGATCACCTACAACTTCTACGCCTCACAGTCACTGAGCGTAGACAGTAGCCGCGGCAACGACCGGCAGTTCGGCCTGAGTATCTCGATGCCCCTCGACACCGGCCATTCGAGTAATGCCACACTCGACCTGCAGAGCAGCGCCAATCGCCACAGTCAACGGGGCAGCCTGAGCGGCAGCTTCTATGAAAACCGCGTCAATTATCACGCCAGTCTTAGCAACGATGACGGCAAACAGCAAAGTGCAGGCCTTGCGGCAGGCTATCAGGCGCCCTTCGCCAGCCTCGGCGCCGGCGTGACCCAGGGCAATGATTATCGAAGTGCATCAGTCAACGTCAGTGGCGCCTTGTTGCTGCATGCGGACGGCATCGAGTTCGGCCCGAATCTGGGCGACACCATCGCCCTGATCGAAGTACCCGATACACCCGGCGTTGGCATACAGAACGCTACCGGTGTCAGGACCAATAGTCGCGGCTACGCATTGATGCCCTATCTGCGCCCCTACCGCTATAACCCGATCACCTTGCAAACCGACCGACTGGGGCCCGAGGTGGAAATCGATAACGCCAGTACTCAAGTGGTACCTGCCAGGGGGGCCGTGATCAAGACCACCTTCGCTGCGCGCAAGGTGACGCGCCTGGTCATCAATGCAACCACTGACAGTGGCAAGCCGCTGCCATTCGGCGCCCAGGTCAGCGATGCGCAGGGCAACATCCTGGGCATCGCAGGGCAAGGCGGGCAGATTTTGCTGTCTACCGGCATGCAGGCCCAAATCCTCGATGTCCGCTGGGGTGAGAAAAGCGACCCTCAGTGTCGTCTGCACATAGACCCCGCGGGCATGCCTCTGGCCAAGGGTTACCGAATGCAAGACATGACGTGTACCCAGTGACATCAGATCTGAGCCGTCCGCGACATTGTTATTTCAGGAATCACCCCATGAACACTGCATTGAATGCCCTGCTCCCCAGTCTGATCCTGTTGGGGACCAGCTATAGTGCTGCGGCTTACTCCGAAGAACCGGATGACACACCGAGCAACGATTGTTATTGGGTTTCCTCACCGGGAATAAAGGATTACCGGCGCGACATCGGCACGCTCTACGTCCCCAAAGACGCCGCAGTGGGTACCTTTATCGGCAGCATCGATATGCTTAACGCCACACCAGACCAGGCAGGCCTGGAGGCGGCCTGCAAAAATGACGGCACGGCGCTTCTGGAATTCAACGCTACGGCAACGGCTCCGATCTTTCCGGGCACGGTGGACCCTATAAACGGGGAAGACCTCACAGGCAAGATACTGCAAACCAATATTCCGGGCGTCGGGGTGCGGGTAAGACTGGAGTTTCCGTATGACAGGAACTGCCCCAATTGCTTCACGCCTGTAGGTGGCAGCGCCTCCGTTCCGTTCATCGGCCTCAACGACCACGAGAAAATGCTCACGAGCCTGCGTTTTCTTCATCTGAACAACTATGTCACGCTGGTCAAGACCGGACCGATTCCCTCCGGCCCCAATGTGCTCAATGGCAGTGAACTGTTCTCCGGAAGCGTGACAACGCTTGGCAGGATCATGAAGTTCGGGCTAACCGGCACAATACTTCAGGCACAGTGCAGCGTCGGTGCAGATCCGGTCAGTGCCGACACGGTGCAGTTGGGTGAGTGGGACAGCGCTGACTTCACCGGTCCCGGTTTCACCACACCTGCGGTGCCATTCAGTATTGCGTTGAGCAACTGCGAGACCTATACGGGTGACGGCTTCGTGGCAACGGCGCATATCCAGCTCGATGGTGTCGAAGGCTCGGTCCCCGAGGGCCCTGTCGGCAGCGGGGTTTTCACCCTGACCAGCGATTCGGACGCCAAGGGCATGGGGATTCAGGTTCTCAAAGGTGATGGAGTCACGCCCATGGAGTTGCAGACCGAAGTGCCAATCATGGCGATCACACCCGGTAACGTTGTGCTGAACTTCTACGCCCGCTTCTATCAGACACAGGCCAGCAGCGCGATCCGGCCGGGCAAGGCCAAAGGAGCCCTCAGCTTCACGATGACCTACAAGTAGCAATGCATCATGGACTGCCAACTGGCGGTCCATGACCTCCTCCTCAGGGGTACAACGTTGGTCTGAGCGAAGGAAAAGACTGCCAGGAGAGCGTCTGGTCGAAACTCACACGCACCCGGACATCGAGCTGAGTGCCTATATTAAATGCCTTCAAATCCGTTTTGCTGATAACACCGGCGTCGATTTTATCGTCCACCCGCGGCACCGGGTATTCATCCAGAACGTTAACGATCAACAATTGATTATCAGCACTGCTGACACCATGCACCTCGATGGTGAGGAACTGGTCAGTGCCCATGAATGACCAACTGTCGAGCGTGAACCGTGCGTAGCCTCCCTCTGCAATGTCCTGCAGGCTCAGACGCCCCCCGGAGACTTTGTCACACTGCACCACCGGAAAGCCTGTCATGACCATGATACTCAGCGTATGCAGGTCCGAAAGATAAGGCGGGGCGGCGCTTTTTTCGAATACCTCATAATAAACGGGGATCGACTTGCCGAAATGCTGGGCAATCTGTGTGGAAGGAATGTTGAACAGTCTCGAGTCTGCTACCTCCGTAAGAAAGGCCCCCACACTGCCGGGCTCGGCCCATTGGACGCGGACGGTGTCACCGGGAGCAATCACGGCACTCTCAGGTATCGATACCACGGCGCCCTGATAGGCATCCAACGGATCGAGCGTACTGGCGCTTGCCGAGCCTGACGCCTTCTGAACCCGCGGGGGTGGCAGCACACGCGGTACTGGCTGAGCACGCACCAGCAGCGAAACAGCCAGCGCACGGGGCCCGGCATTCCCCGAGCGATCCTTCAACCTGTAGGACACATAACGAATGCCATCGCCACTCTCGAGAACCATTTGCTTGTCGAAGGCAATATTGATCGTGCTACCGATGTCGGACGCTTCAAGCGTCAGGGTTCCGGTGTGCTCCGAGCCCGTCAGCGTACTGCTCCAGTACCAGATAATGAGATCCCCGGCGCTCGGCGAAAAATACGCGGGCACTTCGGCCAGCACGGTGTTGCCATGAGAGTCCAGCCAGGCCGAGGTAAGACCATCCCTGATGATTTCTTCCGGAAAAATCAGCGCCCCTTCGTCTGCGAATACCGGTGCCGTTTTATCAATGACAAAGGCCAGTGTTTCGGATTCGGTCTGCACCTGATTGGCGGTCTCGACGCTATAACGGAGTCGATGCTGGCCTTCGCCCAGGTATTGCTGCGCGATCATGATGAACAGATCGACAGGCTGTACAGGTTTGGTCCAGACCTTCTCCTCCAACAGCAGGTCATTCCAGTACACGCGCAGATACTCAGGGTCGCCCGGAGTGGGCTCGGAGTTTTGCCACATGGGAAAATCGACCCGCAACGGCACGAGCCAGGCACTGCTGGGAAGCAGATTGGGTTCACCGCCGGGTACGTCAGGCAGGAGTTCGGCGATCACAGGCGGCGCAAGCAGCATGCTCTTGCGTCTTGAAGCCGGCCAGAAGAGGACTCTGATCCGTTCGATCCACTTTGAAATGACAGACATGAGCCAGGCCTCCAGTAGGAGAAAGCGGTGGCCGACCCGTTTGCCGACCGCCATGCCCGTCAGTTAACACCCTGTTTTTTTTTGCGGATACTGGCACAAGTGATAGGACCGTTGGCGCATCAGCGCCATCGATCAAGCATCAGCCCCCCGCTTCGCTGTCGCTACCAGCTGTAACGCAAGCCTGCACTGGCGCCCCATGGCTGCTCAATGGCATCGCCATTGCTGTAATCGAAATCAGCATGCAACTGCAGGTTGTCAGACAGTGACACCGAAACGCCCGCCCCCAACTCGCCACGGGAACCGGAGAGGTCGTTACTGAAGACGTTGTCGTTGACCTTGACCTCGTTCCTGTTGACGAATTCGTGAGCCACGGCAACCCGCACGTAAGGTTGCAGCGTACGTCCCTGGCCCAGATCGAAACTGCGCCCCGCCGTCGTACCGACCTTGCCGAGCAGCGACCGGCTGCGGTCACCCTCAGCGCGCATACCGTTGTCCAGTGCGTAGTCCTTGCCCTGAACGACCAGGCCCGCCAATTGGGTATAGGGTTCAAGAAAATAACCGTTGTTCAGTTTGATGTGCCGACCCAGTTCCAGCGACGCGCCAACACCCAGATTGTCGTAGTTGCCGCGCGTGCGGGAACCATCGCTGAGATTGACTCTGGCCTTGTTTTTGAACTGATTGAGTTTGATCACGCCATCGACGTAGTAGCCGCTCTCGCTGTCCAGCCAGGTGCTGTAAGCGCCCAGCGAGTAGCTGTCGACCTTGCCACTGGCACCGTGATCCAGGCTGAGGTCAGACGAGCTCTGCCCGATCATCACACCCGCCAGCCATTGTCCCGACCCCACAGGCAGCTTGCCATCTGCGCCGAGAGCAACACCGTTCTGAACCTGCCGATATCCGAAGCCCGAGGCGTCGGCCACGTTGAATTTGTTGCCGTAGGTCCGTATCCAGCCGCCGGAACGGGCCTCGTCCATGCGCAACTCCCCCATGCGCGAACGCAACGTGCTCAACTCCCCATACCAGACAGTCGGCGCCGTGTTGAACAACGCCATGACAGTCTGTGCTCCCGGGCTGATGGTCCGGGTGGCGGTATCCAGATACCAGTCGTTATCGCCCTGTTTGATCAGGTCATAGGACCAGGCGCCCAGGTCCACTGCGCCGCCTGAGAGCGAAAAGCTGGCATCGCCGGCTGCCGCATGCACGACGTGCAAGCTGGTATCGCTGAGCGGATCAGCCCCCGTGCTACCGATAAGCAAGGTATGACTGCCGGTCGCACTGCCCGTGATGTCAAGAAAGTCAGTGGTCTTGCCACCGAAATCCACGTCCATCATGAACGTACCATTCCCCGACAGGCTGGCGAGCGACAAGGTGTAAAACGAGGCCGCATCGCCAAACCTGACCGATCCGCCGTCCATGGACAATTCATTCACCTGACCATTCTCGACCATCACCCACTGGCCTCGGCTGCTGAGCGACAGGCTGGATACGTTCTCCAGGCGTCCGGTCAGGGTCGCGTTATTTTGCAGTGACAGGCTGGCGGTACTGCCCTCACCCGCCGATACATCGCCCTGCAGATGGCTGTTGTCCACGGTCATCTGCGCCGTTGAGCCGTTGATCAACTCCAGTATCTTGCCATTGCCGCCGGTCAGCGTAGAACCATTGTTGACCTGGATATCGGCAGTCGCGGGCGCACCGGTGGGCGTTCCGACGATCAGCGCCGACCCGGTGATACCTTCGACCCGGGTTCCCTCAAGGACCAACAAATTGCTTGAGGGTACGGCCGGGTCAGCGCGCAAGCGCACGCCATATTGCTGCCCGGTGAGGGTACTGCCGGACGCCTTCACCGTGGAGTCAAACATCTCCATGCCTCTGCCATTGGTGCCGGTGGCCGTCACCGAAGTACTTTCCAGGGTCAGGTTGCTGAGCGAGCCAGCATTTATCCCGCGATTCGTGGCAGTGATCGTGCTGCCGATGACGGTGGCAGTGGAACCGACCAGTCGTGCACTTTCATTGCCCATCCCCAGGCCATCCGCACCACCTGTCAGGGCGCTGCCGACAATCAACGCATCTGCCCCGGTCAACGAGACGGCTGAAGAGCTGGTGCCTGCACTGACCTGACTGCCAGTGAGCGTCAGCTGCGCCCCGGTGATCGTGGATATTTGCAGGGTTGTCGCGCCGTTGGCCGTCAGATTTCCGGTGCTGACAACCCGATAGCTGTCCAGCGGACCTGTTGCATCAATGGTCTGCGGCGTGTTGACAAGGATTTGCGCAAAGGCATGACTGCCAGGCAGCAAGGGAGAGAGAAAAATAACGGTTTTCAATGTCCATGAAAGCGGACGCAGCACGAATGGAGCATTCATGACGATGCATTACCTTGAGGTAAACCTGGTTGAACCCCGTGAAGACTGCCCGAAAGCGGTCTCGGGAGAGAGGCCGAAAGACTACGGGGATCCAACCGAATGCTCTGTAGGACGTTTCCTAGGTAAACGTAGGGAGGTTCTGACAGCAGAAGATCGTCGGGGAAAATACCAATAAGCGTAGGTGACATGACCCGGTACGCGCCGGCCTTCCTAAACCGTTTGGGAGCAACCTGAGCCTGCTTATACCCCACAGGGTGCCTGCCGCCTGCCGCAGGCACCCTGAACCGGCGACCTTCCTTACTTTTTCTTCGGTTTACGTGACTTGAACACGATAGGACACGCCCCAACTGCGTCGTACATCCCTACCCGGGCGGTGGTTTCCAACGAGGTAATGGTTTCGGTTGCGCCGCTCATGATGAAGGAGTACTTGATCCTCGCGCTCCCGTTCGGGCTGCCGCTTGCAGGATTATAGACAGGCAGAATGTGTGTCGCGTAGGGCGTGACCAGCCAGGTGAAACCGGTAGCCGGATGGTCGGCTCCCAGCACGATAGCCTCCTCTTTTTCTGTGCCCGGAATAAGAGCGTCGCCTGTAGTTCCTGTAGAGGCGTACCAGTGCAAAGTAACAGTCTCACCGTCCGACAGATATTTCGAAAGATCCGGAACGCGGACCCGTATCCCCGGCTCACCCGTGGCCGGATTTCCGATGCCGTTGGCGAAGAGTGAATCGCAGTTCAGCCAGCCACTTGTACTGGTGCCCTCGAAAAGCGGTGCGTCCGGGGTGATAACAATGGCGCTTACGTTGACCAGAGTCTCTTTCGAGTGCTGGGTGTTTGCTGAACCGGGCGCATGGATGCGGTAATGAACCGGCAAATCAACGCGATTGCCTTCCGCAAAGATATCATCCCAGGGTATTTCAACCTCACGATCGGAACCCGCTGCGTCTGAAGGCAGTACGGTGTAGGTGGCCGATGAAGTGAGCCTTGTGCCCCAGTAGAAATCGATCATTTCACCCGGCTGAAGATTGATATACAGCTTGAAAAGGACCCTGGCAGCCTCGCCTTTATCCGCTGCTGTCAGGACGTTCGCTGAATCGGAAGTCTTGCCACGGACCTCGACCAGCGGCAACGCATCGTTGACTGGATCCGGCCATACAGGATCGGTTATGGGATCAGGTCCGATAGTGGAGAAATTGACATTGACGCTGGTGCTTTTCACTGCGGAAGGGAGAATGCCACGCAGGATTCGATAACTCACATTAGTGGCCTGGTCACCGCCAGTCGCTAAATTGTATTGAGCACGCAGAACCTCACCAGGGACCCTGATCAAAAGCGGAAACTCTGGATAGCTGCCGACTTCCTCGGATCTCAGCATTCCTGCGCCCCAGGTGACTTCGATACGGTCGGTCGGCTTCCAGTTATCGAACGACTTGATCGATACCTGGACCCCGATTCCTGCGTCAGGCAGGTCGATCAAGTTATCATTTTCTGCCAATGGCACGACGGGGTCTTGCAGGTTGTCGGGCAACAGTCCCAGCGCTACGTCTATGCGCTTGTAGTTGGAGAGCGGAGTGCGGTTGGTGGCCTTGTCGATCAGAAAGTAGGCGATGTAGTAGGCATCGTCCCTGGACGCTCCAATGACCGAAACCGGGAATTTCAGCGTATTGTTAGTCGGGCCGGGCAGGTTAACGACATCGACCGGAGGCGGCAGATCTTCGGGTTTTTCGGGCAACGGATTGCCGACGTAATAGAAAGCTACCCTGTGGTCAGGCGCCCAGTCGTAATAGTCAGGCAGCGTGCCGACCAGACCGTCCGGATGTTCATCCAGATACGCCTGGGTCAACTGATCTGTATCCAGAATCATCTGCTCTGGCTCAGAATGCCCGCCCGGCGGCGTGGTATCGACGATCAGGTTGATCGACGGGCTGGTGGTCTGTTGATCATTCGGTTGTCTGATCCGGTAGCGCAAACTGTAAGTACCGTCTGCAGGCTTTTCCAGGCCTTGCATCAAACTGCTCAACGGAATCTGGATCTTCTTGGGAAAGGTGCCAGGAGCCACCGGTGCGGTAATGATATCGCTAAACACCTCTTTAAACGCGTCCGTCTCCGCCTCTGCACCGATGGCCCAATCGATGAAAAAAGTATCGAAGTCGCCCGGATCAGTGACCAGTCCTGCCCACTGAAGCAAGGTGACCTCAAGAAACTCACCGAGCAGGACATCTTTGTTCAGCGTTCCATCGACAGGGTCCACAACGCCCGTCACCTCTGCCAGAGCAAGGTCTGCGTCGAGCTCCGAATCGGGTCCACTGCCCGCCAGCCCATGGGCGATACGCTCTTTTTGATTGTCATCTAAAGCCGTTGTTGTTTTTGAATCGACCATCATCAGCACTCCTTTGCTATCCGATTGCCGCCCCTGTTTATGCAGAAAACGTACGGGCGGATTGATCATGCCCCCAAGGACTGTCGTCCTTTCATCCCGAGCCGCGATGAAACGGCAACAGACCCTGGCTTTCTCGACAAAAACTTGTCTGCCCAGAACCAGCCATCCAGGCCGGTAGCCCGTTCGATTAAACGGCAGTTGCGCGACACTGGATACTGTCATAACTATCAGGGTGAGCTTCGCAGGGCAGGCTCGACAGGCGCTCGTATCAATCTCGATACATTTATGACATGCGCACGACATTCGGTCGCGCCACCCTACCGCCGAGCCTCCCGGCGAAGTAGCATGAGGGGCAGCGTTGATCTTCAACAGCAGCCAGTCCATGGCGGCACAAGCAGGCGACAGACGCATTATGCAAGCACTTCCCGATACCCCCCTGGATGCCACATCGACCGAGCAGCGCTGGAGCGTTCGTGCGCTGATCGTCGATGACGATGTGGCCATTCGCGAGCTGCTCTGCGATTACCTGACGCGCTTCAATATCAACGCTCGTGGCGTCACCGATGGCACGCAGATGCGTCAGGCATTGACCGATGAAACCTTCGATGTCGTGGTGCTGGACCTGATGCTGCCCGGTGAAGACGGGCTGTCACTGTGCCGCTGGCTGCGCAGTACATCGGATATCCCTATTCTGATGCTGACCGCACGCTGTGAACCGACTGACCGGATCATCGGCTTGGAACTGGGTGCCGACGATTACATGGCCAAACCGTTCGAGCCGCGTGAACTGGTCGCGCGCATCCAGACCATTCTGCGCCGGGTCCGCGACGAACGCAGCGATCAGCGCACCACCATTCGCTTTGACGCCTGGCGCCTGAATAGCGTCCTGCGTCAGTTGACCGCCGCCGACGGCCTCGTGGTGCCGCTGTCCAACGCCGAGTTTCGCCTGTTACGTGTGTTTCTCGAACGGCCGCATCGGGTGCTGAGCCGCGAGCAGTTGCTCGATGCTGCCCGAGGCCGCTCGATCGAGGCGTTTGACCGCAGCATCGATTTACTGGTCTCGCGCCTGCGCCAGAAGCTCGGCGATGATCCGAAGAATCCGCAACTGATCAAAACCGTGCGCGGTGAAGGCTATCTGTTCGATGCCAGGGAGCTGGGTTGATCCGCAGATTCGATACACTGTTTGCGCGTCTGTTTGGTGGCGCCTTGCTGGCCATTCTGCTGGCGCACCTGCTGGCCTTCATCTGGTTCACCCAGTACGGCATGCGCCCCCCGCCGCCGCCGTCCAACGAGTTCAACGCCGAACATGGGCAATTCGATCAGCGGCCCATGCACAGACCGCCGATGCTCGGTGGCCCGGTCATCTTGCTGTTTTTCCAGTTCATCACCCTGATCATTGCCGCGTGGTACGGCGCCAAGGCCCTCAGCCGTCCCGTGCAGAGCCTGAGCGAAGCAGCCGAGCGCCTGAGTGAAGACCTCGACAGCCCGCCACTGGAAATCAGCGGTCCGCAGGAAGCCCGACAGGCTGCGCACACCTTCAATCTGATGCAACGCAAGATCCGCGAACAGATGCAGCAGCGCGGGCGCATGCTGGCTGCGGTATCCCATGACCTGCGCACCCCCCTTTCGCGGCTCAAGCTGCGTGTCGAACAGATCGAAGAGCCCAGGCTGCATGGCCAGATGACTCAGGACCTCAATGACATGATCAGCATGCTCGACGCCACGCTCGCCTACCTCAATGAACACCGACGCAGCGAAGGCCTGCAGCAGTTCGACCTGCAGGCACTGATCGAGTCGCAGGCCGAGAATGCCCAGGACAATGGCGACGACGTACAGTACGAAGGCCAGTGCAAACCGCTGAAGACGCAGCCGATGGCACTGCGCTCGTGCCTGCAGAATCTGGTCGACAACGCTCTGCGTTATGCCGGCAGCGTACACATCGTGATCGAGGACAGCAGCGAGCGGGTGCGCATCTCCGTGGTCGATCACGGGCCTGGCATTGCACCTGAGTTTCACGAAGCCGTGTTCGAGCCGTTCTACCGACTGGAAGGTTCTCGCAACCGCAACTCCGGCGGTATAGGCATGGGCATGAGCATTGCGCGGGAAGCGGCGCGGCGTATCGGCGGCGAGCTGTCGCTCGCGCAAACGCCAGGCGGCGGCCTGACGGCGATACTGGACCTGCCACGACTGTGACGCACTCTGTAACGCTCCGCGTACAAAGCCTACATCCCCTCGACAACTGACGCCCCGAGTCTGCAAAAGCCGGTACACCGTTACCGGGTACATTCATCTCAGGGGAGTGAGACCAATGATCAGTGGGATAAGCAGCAGTTTCTCCAGCTACACCAGTTCGACCAGTGCAACCTCCAGCACCAGCAACAAGAAGTTTCAGGAAGAGCTGCTGGCCAAGCTGGACACCGATGGCGACGGCAGCATTGGCAAGAACGAGCTGAGCTCGGCCCTGTCGTCGAACAGCAAGGATGGCATCACTGTGAGCCTGAGCAAGGCATTCAGCGATCTGGACAGCAACGACGATGACAGCCTCGATGCCGACGAACTGGCCGCGATGACACCACCTCCGCCGCCGCCCATGCAGTCGGTCGATGAACAGGCAGAAGATCTGCTCGGCGCGCTGGACAGCGATGGCGATGGCGCCATTAGCAGCGACGAGCTGACCACCGGCCTGAGCAATGCGGGCAGTACGGCGAACAGCAGCCAGGTGTTCGATGCACTGGACACTGACGAGGACGGCACAGTCAGCCTTGAGGAGCTGGTCGCCGGTATGCAACCGCAACAGCCTCCTGCCGGTATGCCGCCTGCGCAGATGAGCACCTCCGGCAGTACTGACAGCGCCAGCCTGTTCAGTGCGCTGGACAGCGATAGCAACGACAGTATCAGCGCCTCCGAGTTGTCTGCCGCGTTGAAACAGAGTGACAGCACCATTGATCAGGGCAACACCAACCAGATTGCGACTCAGGCCTTGAACAAGATGATCGCCGCACTCAGCGAAAAATATGACACCCAGAGCAGCAAGCCGGTCGGCAAGTACCTGGATACCGCTGCGTAAAGCGAGGCTCCGCCGCCCGTCATGGCGCGGCGGAAACTTTCGCCGTCAGCGGCTGCGGGCACGCTCGCTGCCGACCCAGTCGGTCAGCAGGCTGTAGGCGACTGCCAGCAGCGTCGGGCCGATGAACAGGCCGATGAAGCCGAACGCCAGCAATCCGCCGAACACACCCAACAAGACAATCACCAGCGGCAGATTGCCGCCCCTGCTGATCAGGTATGGCTTGAGCACGTTGTCCACGCCACTGATGATGAACATCCCCCAGATGCCCAGAAATATCGCCATGCCGTACTCGCCCTGCCAGACCAGCCAGGCAGTGGCAGGCAGCCAGACCAGGGGTGGGCCCATCGGGATCAGACTGAACAGAAAAGTCAGAATACCCAACACCAACGCGCCGGGAATGCCCGCGATCAGGAAGCCGATCAGCGCCAGTACCGCCTGGGCCGCTGCCGTACCGATGACCCCGTTGACCACGCGTTGCACCGTGCCAGCGACCAGATCCAGATAATACTGGGCGCGCTCCCCGATCAGGCGCTCCAGCAGGCTGAGCACGAATGCGGCCAGGCGCGGACCGTCCCTGTAAAAAAAGAAGGCGAAGACGATGCTCAGGGTCAGTTCCAGAATCCCGCTGCCAATCTGCGCACTGCGTGCCAGCACCCAGTTACCGACCTGACCCAGATGCGGTTTGAGCGTCGCCATGAACGCCGCGCCTTGCTGATCGATGGTGGTCCACAGCGCTACCAGTCGTTCGCCCACCAGCGGAATACCCGCCAGCCATTGCGGTGGATCGGGCAAGCCGTCGACCTGAATATCCTTGATCAGGCCTGTAGCGTCACGCACATGGTCGGCGAGATTGAAGCCCAGCCATACCAGCGGCGCCGCGACCAGCAGCATCCAGCACAGGCACATCACCAGCGCGGCCAACGACTCACGGCCCTTGAACCAGCGGGTCAGCAAACGCATCAACGGCCAGCTGGCGAAGGCCAGTACCGCGCCCCAGACCAGCGCCGACCAGAACGGCGCCATCACCCAGAGACAGGCACCAAACAGCGCCAGCAGCAGAATCTGCACCAACAGACGGTCATTGTTGAACATGCGCTATCCACTAAAAAGGATCAGAGGGAGCGAGCATAATGGCGAACCTGCGCGTCCGCCATCGCTGTTCTAGCGGATAACCTCGATCTTGAGCCCTTTGCCTTCAGTGACGCCCGCCTCGAGCCGGGCAGCGCGAACACCTTTGGCGATCAGGGCGTCAAGCCAGGCGCCGGCACTGGGTCCGGACACCGTGGCGCGCAGGCTGCTGTCCTGATTGAGGGCGCGGGAAACGAGGGTAATCCAGGCATCCTGTGGTTCGCCGCTCAGACGGGGCAGTTCCAGCTTGCCGGTGCTTCGCAGCTGGCGCAGCAAGGTGGCCGAGGTCGGCAGCAGTTCGCCCAGTGGCGCAGAGGATTCAAACTGCTCGACATGCAGGTAGGCCCGGCGGTTGCCACGGGTGATGCTGTAAAGCGCTACCAGCGTGTCGCTGCGCGGCTCTGCCAGACGCAGCAACAGGTAAGCCTGGCGGTCATCCGCGCCATACAGTTTGGCGTTGCCGAACACTTCGTTGGCCCACAGGCTGCTTTCTCCGCAGTCGCGCGCCTGGCACCAGAACAACAGCTCGGCGCCCTGCTGCTGCAAGGTTTCACGAGCCGCGGTGAAGGCGTCGTCGGAAGTCCGCTCTGCAGGTAACTGATAGGTGACCGACGTCAGATTGCCACGCGCACTGACCTGGCCGTCGAAACGCAACTGGCCGCTGATCTTGCGGATCGAGCCCATGGGATAGACCCGTTCGAGCTCGGCAGCCTGACGATAATCGACGATTTCCGTGTCGGCCAGACGCGGCAGGATCTGCAGATCGCTGCTGCCTGGTACATCGGCGGCGCACAGCACAGCGCTGAACATAGACATGCACAAGGCAACAACGGGAACACTTGATAAACGCATGAGTGCTCTCATTGGCAGGCAAGCAGGGAGTGAAAATATAAAAGATCGCCAGCGAGGCGGTCACCAGAGGCTGCGGATTGATCCATCACGGTTGACTCCTGTTTCAACCCGTCCAGCGTCGGCAGTTGCCGGTCTCAAGTCAAGAAGCAGCGAAGAAGCGATTGATACAGTGTGCAACAGCGCTCGCACCCTGCTGGTCATCCAGGTGCAGATGATGGCCACCTTCAAGCTGCACGACGTCGAAAGGCAGTCCGGACAGCACAAGCTGGTTTTTCGCCAGCATACCGCCCGCAGCGACCAGCAGTTGCGTCGGGCAACGGATAGCATTGACGAAAGACATTGCCTGCTGATGCGTGAGACGTATCGCAGACGGCAAGGTCAGGCGACTGTCGCTGCGCCAGGTATAGCCGCCGGGTACCGGCATCAGGCCGCGCTGCGCGAGTAATTCTGCAGCCTCGCGACTGACCGGAACGGTGCCTTTCATTCGCGCCTGGACAGCGCGTTGTAGATCTTCGTAAACCGGCTTTTTCTTGCCCGACAGCCTGAGCTGTGCCTGCATGGCCGAGCCCATGCGCTCGGCAGCGGATTCGGGGTCACTGGTCAAGGGAATCAAACCATCGATCAGTGCCAGCCGCGTGATGCGCTCCGGCAACGACCCGGCCAGCAATACCGAAATGATCGCGCCCAGCGAATGCCCCATCAGGGCGAAGCGCGGCCAGCCCAATTGCTCGGCGACCTGCAGCACATCAAACACATAGTCGGCCAGCGCATAGGACGCCCCGGCAGGCCGATGCCCTGAATGACCATGCCCGGCCAGATCAAGCGCCACAATGCGCAGGCCCTCCAGTTGCGGTGCCAGACGGGCAAAGCTGTTGGCGTTGTCGAGCCAGCCATGCAGGGCAATCACCGGCTGGCCGTCCTCGGGGCCGTAAAGATGCGCCGCCAGTTCGATATGGCCCAGATTGAAACGCACCTCCTCCACGGTAAACGTCACGCCGTCACCCTTGAGGCGTTGCGCGCGTCCCAGCGAGCCAGCAGCGTCTTGAGCAGCAATGCGGTTTCATCCGGTCGTTCAAGGGGAAACATGTGCCCTCCGGGCATGGACAGGTATTCGCCTTCGCGCATGCGTCGGGCCAGATAACCATGATGAGGCATGATCACCCGGCTATGTTTGCCGCGCACCATGGCCAGCGGCACCTTGAGTTGCCGTGACGGCATTGGGCTGGTGTGCGGGATACTGCGGTAGATGCTGATCTCGGTCGCCGGGTCGAAACGCAGACGCCACTGCCCGCCGTCTTCGCGCAGACCATGTTGCAGGTAGGCGGTCAGGCAGTCGGGATCGAAGCGGCTGAACAGGGTCTTGCCCGCGAAGTAGGCGCGTGCCGACTGCAGATCGTCAAACGCCTCACGCCGGCCCAGGGTGCGACCCGCTGGCGTGATGCGGTCGATAAAACCCAGCCGCTTGGCAGCGCGTATGACTAACTGATCAGCCAGCCCCAGGACCGGTGAGTCGAGCATCACCACGCCCCGATAGAGTTCCGGGCAGCGCAATGCGGCATGCAGGTGCAACACGCCGCCGAGCGAGTGCCCTACCCCCCACACCGGGCCCGGCTGCTCACGCAGATGGTGGAGCAACTCATCGACCAGATTCAGCCAGTTGTCATCTACCGGAAAACGCGGATCATGGGCGTGTTGCTCAAGATGAGCCACCGAATACTCCGGCGCCAGCGCGCAAAACAGCTTGTTGTACGTCGCTGAAGGGAAGCCATTGGCGTGAGCAAAGAACACGGGTTGCGACATGCCAATACTTCCATGAGCGGGCGAGTCACGATTGTGCCAAGTTGCTTTGCAGATCGGCAATGACTGGAACCGCCATCGCAGGTGTCACTCCGGCCATCAGGATTACCCGATACGGCGGTCGGAGCGGCGTGAAGGCCTATAAAGCTTGGGTAAAACGGTCCAGGCAAGCCTTTATATAGGCGACCTGAAAACCAAAAGACTGTTTGGCAAGGGCCTTGGCCTCAGCAGAGGGCTTGGCCTTTCTGAAATCCAGGATGGCTAACTGCATGGCTTGTACTGCGACATCCGACAACGGCTGGAACAGCGCGAGGGCACCATTGTCGGGAAACTGGACCTTCAGCTTGTCGAACAGCATGTCGGCATCATCACGCAAGGCCATGAACTCGGCTGAGGTCATCAGGTTATCCGCATAGACCGACTTCAAGCGCTTTTCCAGATTCAATTCACCGTGTTGCGGTGGAGCCTTGGCAGCAGGCGGAGTTGCAGCAGATATCGGTTGACCGGTGAGTATTCCGCCAAAGGGCGGTGAACTGCCCGGCAAAGCAGGCGTTTCAGACGCAACCGTCTGTTCAGGCGCAGGGCTCTCTCCGGGTGAGGCTGGCTTTTCTTCGGTCATTATCAATCCTCCTGAGAATGAGTGCTCCCTCCAGGGAACACTCAAACACTAAGAGAAAAGATACCCTCTCACAACGGCCAAACCGGACCTGAGAATGCGTCCGTAATAGCTGAAAACACTCAATTGACTGGAGGCTCTTTGCCATGCGGTACAACGGCCACCGTCAAGCGCGAAATGCAGCTTGGCTTGCCTTCGTCGTTGCTGATACGGATGTCCCACACATGCGTGGTCCGGCCTATATGCACGGGCCTGACCACACCGGTGACACGGCCGGCACGCACACCGCGCAAATGGTTGGCGTTGACCTCCAGCCCGACGCAGAAGTACTTGCTCGGATCGACTATCAGATAACTGGCCATCGATCCCAGCGACTCGGCCAGGACCACGGATGCGCCGCCGTGCAGCAGTCCGAAAGGCTGGTGGGTACGTTGATCGACCACCATGCTGGCCGTAAGGGAATCATCGGTGAAAGACTCGAAGCGAATGTCCAGCACCTCGCCAATGGTGTTCTTTTGAGCCGCCATGAGGGCTTCGATATCGGGAGCCTGACGCCATATGCTCATGCTAAATCCTTTTTCCGGAAGAGCCGCATTCGCGGCGGTCATTCATTGCTCGCACAGACCGTTCAGACGTGCCTGACGCTGTTGAGGCGCATCCCGCCTGCCACTAAGAACTCGCCTTCCAGCTCGGCAAGACTGGCCGTGCTCATCGGCTCGGCCTGCTGCGGGCTGCCGTGCGCCAGTACCCCGATCAGTTCGCCCACCAGAGGCTGATGGCTGACCAGCAGCACTTCGTCGACACCCAGCTTGTCCAGTTGCGCCAGCACCTCACGCGGGCTGCCGTCGGGTGTAAGCCAGGGCGCGGTGACGATCGAGTCATCGAATGCCAACGACTGACGCACCAGCTCGGCAGTCTGTTGTGCTCGCACGTAGGGACTTGCGATGATCCGTTGCACGGGCTTGTCTGTCAGGTGCAGCGCACTTTTCAGCACTTCCTCACGTCCGTGTGCAGTCAACTCGCGTTCGGCATCACTGCGCGCCCGCGACTGCGCTTCGCCATGACGCAGTACCCAAACCTTCATGGCCTTGGCTCCTCATCGCGCACCGGCTGGGCCGCTGGCGGGACATGATGGGCCGCCTCGCCTTCGGGCGCGCGCGGCGCTGGCCAGTCGCCGAAAGGCCAGGGTTTGTGGTCGCTGTGAAAGGTCCCGAAGCGACCGATCTGCGCCAGGTACTGGCTGATGCTGTCGCCGAAGTTCATCAGGCCGCCATTCGGCGCGCCGTAAATCAGGCGATAAACCAATTGCACCAGCACCACGCCCGCCAAAATGATTTGCGCGACGTGCCATACACCCAGAAACAGCAGCATCCACAGAATGCGCAGCAGGATCGATTCGTTGTGCTGGATTTTCGATTCGTTCAAGACCTTCTCCTGATCAGACTGAATTCAATTAAAGCCGGTAATCGAAATGAAATCGACGTCCGTCTTGGGCTCGGCCCGCATCAGTGCCTCGATGACCTGGCTGAGCGTACGGCCTTCAAAAAGAATCGCATGCAGCCCGGCGACCAACGGCATGTAGACCTGCACTTCCTGCGCCTTGACCTTGAGCACCTTGAGGGTGTTCACGCCCTCGGCCACCTCGCCCAGGCGGGTGACCGCTTCATCCAGCGTCAACCCCTGGCCCAGCGCAAAGCCGACCTGATAGTTGCGGCTTTTCGGCGAGGAGCAGGTGACGATGAGATCGCCCACCCCGGCCAGGCCGAGAAAGGTCATCGGGTTGGCGCCCTGGCTGACCGCAAAACGGGTCATTTCCGCCAGCGCCCGGGTGATCAGCATGCTCTTGGTGTTTTCGCCCATGTCCAGCGCCACCGCCATCCCGGCAATAATCGCGTAGACGTTCTTCAGTGCCCCGCCCAGCTCGACACCAAAGCGGTCATTGCTGGCATAGACGCGAAAGGTGCGCCCGTGCAATGCAGCCTGAACCGCCTGACACAGCGCTTCGTCTTCACTGGCAACCACTGTTGCAGTCAACGCATGCTCCGCGATTTCCCGCGCCAGGTTGGGCCCGGACAACACGCCGATACGCGCCTGCGGGACGATCTCTTCGAGGATCTGACTCATCAGCTTGAAGCTCTGCGCTTCAATTCCCTTGGTCAGGCTCACCAGCATCTTGCCATTGAGGCGCTCGACGTGAGGCGACAGCACCGAGCGCAGGGCACTCGATGGCAAGGCGACGAAGATCAGTTCGCTGGCGTCGAGCACAGTCGTCAGGTCGGTGACCGGCTCGACTTCAGGACGAATCTTGATACCCTTGAGGTAACGGGGGTTTTCACGATTGACGCGAATGGCCTCAGCCTGCTCCGGATCGCGCATCCACTGACGAACCTGATGGCCGTTCTCGGCCAGCAGATTGGCAATGGCCGTACCGAAGCTGCCACCGCCAAGCACCGCGACGGGTTGCTGTGTGGTCATAAAACTATCCATCCAGAGCCATTCAAGTGGCGATGCCGTCATTATACGGAGCAACACGTTATCAGCCAGCGACAAAGCTGATCTGTTATGCACGCAGGATGGCATCCATCGACAAGTTCGCTGGAAACACGCGCCATCTCGGTTAACATGCGCGCACAGCATGAATCATCACGAATCGGCCCTGCCTTGTGCAGCCGGTGCGATTCGCGACCACCGGGCGAACAGGCATGGACGCATCAATCGAACCACCTCCGCAGTGCGTTGCGCGCGAGGCCCACAGTCGATGAAGTTTCGGCATTGGGACATCAATACCCGCACACAGATCATCAGCCTTGGCCCTGCCCTGTTGCTGACAGCTCTGTTGATCAGCTTTTTTACGTTCGTGCGTATTCAGGACCTGCGTCAGGAGCTCAATCACACCGGGCAACTGATCGCCAATCAGCTGGCGACTGCGGTCGAGCCAGGCGTGACCTCGGGCGATATCGAAGGGCTCAAGGCGTTGATGCGCGCCACCTTGTCCATGCCCAGCGTTCGCTATGTGGAAATTCAGGACAGCTCCAACACCGCCGTAATCTACATAGACCAGCCGCGCGAAAACGAGCAGCAGACCCGGCAGATGGAAGTGTTTCTGGCCCCCGTTCAGCCGCAGCGCACCACCATTCATGGCAATCCAGGCACGCCCGCCGCAGGGAAAAGCCAACCCGCGCAAGGCGCTTCACAGAGTTATCTGGGCCGGGTGCTGGTAGGTATGTCCAGCGAAGCATTCAGCCGACGTCAGCAAGAGATCCTGCTCAAGGCTGGCGTCCTGGCGATGGTGGCCTTGCTGTTCGCCTTTCTGCTGGCGCGCAGCCTGGCCTTGAGCCTGTCCAGACCCATCAGCGCTATGGGCGAAGCCCTCAAGGCAATTCAACAGGGCGATTACCACACGCCCATGCCGGTCAGCGATGATGCCGAGCTGGGTGCGCTGGCGCGGCACATCAACAACCTGGCGGAGAACCTGCACCGCGCCAGCCTCGAGCAGCAACGCTCGGTGGCACAACTGATCCAGACCCGGGAAGAAGCCGAACAGGCCAACCGCGCCAAATCGGATTTTCTGGCCATGATGAGTCACGAACTGCGTACGCCCATGAACGGTGTACTGGGCATGTTGCAGTTGCTGGAAACCACGCAGATGACCCACGAGCAGAGCGAGTACGCAACGCTGGCGACCGAATCCACCGAGCATCTGCTGCGGGTCATCAACGACATCCTCGATTTTTCCCGCATCGAGCGCGATGCCCTGCAAATGGAAGGCATATCGTTCAACCTGGCTGAACTGGTCAGCGCCTCGACCCACGCCTTCAACCACAGCGCCGCGCAACGCAAGCTGCTGTTGGAACTGCACATTCAGCCAGGTCTTGAGGCGATAAACGTCATAGGCGACCCGACCCGCATTCGCCAGATTCTGGTGAACCTGATCGGCAACGCGCTTAAATTCACCGAGCAAGGCAAGGTCTGCGTCGACGCAAGGTGGGCAATGCTCGACGATGAGCGGCTGCACTTTACCTGCGCGGTTCAGGACAGCGGCATCGGTATCGACGCCGAGCGACTGGAGTCGATGTTCGATGCGTTCAAGCAGGCCGACAGCTCGATTTCCAGACGTTACGGCGGCACGGGTCTGGGGCTGCCGATTGCGCGGACCCTGGCCGAACGCATGGGCGGCACCTTGCACGCCGAAAGCGCGGAAGGTTCGGGCTCGCTGTTCACACTGCAGATCCCCCTGCCCGTCTCGCGCGACGCTTCGGTGGATATTGCCAAGCCGCTGTCGATACTCGATGCACATGGCCGGGAGCGCAGCATTCTGCTGGTCGAAGACAACCCCGTGAACCGCACGGTGGTGCAGGCCATGTTGCGTAATCTGGGGTGCGAGGTCGACATCGCTGTCGACGGTGCCGAAGCGGTGGCGAAGGCAAGCGCAGGCAACCACGCGCTGATTCTCATGGATTGCCGACTGCCGGTCATGGATGGCTATGAGGCCACCCGTCGAATCAGGCAACTTTCCGGGCTGGAGCGAATCCCAATCGTTGCCCTGACGGCCAACGCGTTACAGGGTGATCGGGACGCCTGCTTGCAGGCAGGAATGGATGATTACCTGCCCAAACCCTTCAAACATGCTGATTTACAGCAGGTTTTACAGCGCTGGCTGTCCTTTGAAGCACCTGTGACTGGCGATAAATGTTAAATTGCGGCAGTCTTGGCATCCAGATCGGCCAGCAAAATCGGCTGAATGACAAAATTCAGTGTACAGGTGTACCTTGATTTCACCTGCGCTGTGACTTTCATTACAACGCAACAGTCTATGAGTAGGCTGCCGGACAGGGTCCTGGCGAAAATAACACGCCAGAACTGGCGTTCGGGCCAGTGGCGCCACAACCTGCCGCACAAGATTATTGAGGAGCTCGCATGACCAAACAACACGCCTTTACCCGGGAAGACCTGCTGCGCTGCAGTCGTGGCGAGCTGTTCGGCCCAGGTAATGCGCAACTGCCCGCCCCCAACATGCTGATGGTTGATCGCATCACGCACATCAGTGATGAGGGCGGCAAGTTCGGCAAGGGTGAGTTGGTCGCCGAACTGGATATCAATCCGGACCTGTGGTTCTTTGCCTGCCACTTCGAAGGTGATCCGGTCATGCCTGGATGCCTGGGCCTCGACGCCATGTGGCAGTTGGTCGGTTTCTATCTTGGCTGGCAGGGCAACCCCGGCCGTGGTCGTGCCCTGGGTTCAGGCGAAGTGAAGTTTTTCGGTCAGGTGCTGCCTACCGCCAAGAAGGTCACTTACAACATCCACATCAAGCGCGTCCTGAAGGGCAAACTGAACCTGGCCATCGCCGACGGTTCGGTCAGTGTCGACGGTCGCGAAATCTATACCGCCGAAGGCCTCCGGGTCGGCGTGTTCACTTCCACTGAAAATTTCTAAGGGTACTCGCATGCGCCGCGTCGTTATCACTGGTCTGGGTATTGTTTCCTGCTTGGGCAATGACAAAGACACCGTCACCGCTAACCTGCGTGCTAACCGCCCTGGCATCCGCTTCAACCCGGAATATGCCGAAATGGGTCTGCGCAGCCAGGTTTCCGGCTCCATCGACCTGAACCTGGAAGAGCTGATCGATCGCAAGATCTTCCGTTTCGTCGGCCATGCGGCAGCCTATGCCTACCTGGCGATGAAAGACGCCATCACCGATTCGGGCCTGACCGACGAGCAGGTTTCCAACGTGCGTACCGGCCTGATCGCCGGCAGCGGCGGCGCCTCGACCCTGAACCAGATGGAAGCGCTGGACACCCTGCGCGAGAAAGGCGTCAAGCGCGTCGGCCCGTACCGCGTCACGCGGACCATGGGCAGCACCGTTTCGGCCTGCCTGGCCACGCCGTTCAAGATCAAGGGTGTGAACTACTCCATCTCGTCCGCCTGCGCCACCAGCGCGCACTGCATCGGCAACGCTGTCGAGCAGATCCAGCTGGGCAAGCAGGACATCGTCTTTGCCGGTGGCGGCGAAGAAGAGCACTGGAGCCAGTCGTTCCTGTTCGACGCGATGGGTGCACTGTCCACCCAGTACAACGAAACGCCGGAAAAAGCCTCGCGTGCCTACGACGCCAAGCGTGACGGTTTCGTCATTGCCGGTGGCGGCGGCATGGTCGTTGTCGAAGAACTCGAACACGCTCTGGCGCGTGGCGCGAAGATCTACGCAGAGATCGTCGGCTACGGCGCGACCTCCGATGGCTACGACATGGTCGCACCAAGCGGTGAAGGCGCCATTCGTTGCATGAAGATGGCGCTGGGCGACATCGATTCGGGTGCCATTGACTACATCAACACCCACGGCACCTCGACTCCGGTCGGCGACGCCAAGGAGATGGAAGGCGTGCGCGAAGTATTCGGCGCCAACGCTCCGGCGATCAGCTCCACCAAGAGCCTGTCGGGCCACTCGCTGGGCGCCGCAGGTGTCCACGAAGCGATCTACTGCCTGTTGATGATGGAAAACAACTTCATCGCAGGTTCGGCCAACATCGACGAACTGGACCCGGTGGTTGCCGACATGCCTATCCTGCTCAAGACTAAGGAAGATGCGAAGATCGATCTGGTCATGAGCAACAGCTTCGGCTTCGGCGGCACCAACGCCACGCTGGTCTTGAAGCGCTGGGCGGGCAAGTAATACCGCTTTTGCGACAAACAAAGAAGGCGCCTTTCGAGGCGCCTTTTTTGTGAATGGGGAAAAGTGGCTGGTGTTCTCCGGTATGCCCACGCGGAGCATGGGCACGATAGTGTTCTCCGGCACGCCCTAAGCGCGATAGGTATTCATTCAGCCGAACACTTCTTTCAGCAAATCATGCATCGACTTGAACGCGCGGTTCGACACTTTGGCGTCGTACATCATCATGCCCGGCACGTTGGCGTGCGGATCTGTGAAGGAGTGGAATGCACCACCGTAGCTGTACAGTTGCCAGTCCACGCCAGCGGCATTCATCTCGTCTTCGAAAGCCGGCAGTTGCTCTTTCGGCACCAACGGGTCAGAAGCACCGTGCAGGACCAGCACCGAGCCCTTGATGTTTTTGGCGTCAGCCGGGTTAGGCGTATCCAGCGTGCCGTGGAAGGAAATCGCGGCTTTCAGTTCAGCACCGGTACGCGCAAGCTCCAGAGAGCAGCAGCCGCCGAAGCAGAAGCCGAAGGTTGCGATTCTGCTTGAGTCCAGAGCCACATCCCCCTGGCTCAACAACTGGTCGAGTCCTGCCTGCATACGCTTGCGCAGCAGGCTGCGATCGTTCTTGAGCGGCGTCATGGCAGCGCCCGCCTCGTCATTGTTACCGGGGCGAATCTGCTGACCATACAGGTCAGCCAGCAACACGACATAGCCCTCGGCTGCTACCGCTTTGGCGATGTCTTCGGCGCCCTTGCTGACGCCCATCCAGTTGGGCGCCATCAACAGACCTGGCTGTGCAGCAGTAGCATGGGTGTCGTACACCAGACGGCTTTCATAGGGCTGACCATCAATCTGATAGACCACAGAACGAATTTCGATATTGCTGCTCATTACTGACTCCTGATCGTTGGAGAGATGAAAGACGTGTCGCGGGAACTGAAACAAAAAACCCGCCGAGGCGGGTTTCTTGTCAACCGGCTATCAAACCGACAGTTCTACCAGCAACTTGTTCAGACGGCGCACGTAAGCGGCCGGATCCTTGAGGCTGTCACCGGCGGCCAGCGCGGCCTGATCGAACAGGATGTGCGACAGATCGCCGAAGCGGTCTTCGCTCTGTTCGGCATCAAGCTTGCCGATCAACGGGTGAGCCGGGTTGAATTCGAAGATAGGCTTGGAGTCTGGCACCTTCTGCCCGCTGGCCTCCAGAATCTGACGCATTTGCAGCCCCATATCCTGCTCGCCAATGGCCAGAATCGCAGGCGAATCGGTCAGACGATGGGAAACCCGCACTTCGCTCACCGATTCACCCAGCGCGGCTTTCAGGCGCTCGATCAGGCCTTCCTTGTCCTTGGCGATCTCTTCCTGAGCCTTCTTGTCCTCTTCGGAGTCAAGATTGCCCAGATCCAGGTCACCACGCGCCACATCCACAAAGCCCTTGCCATCGAAGTCGCTCAGGTAGCTCATCAGCCACTCGTCGATACGATCGGTGAGCAGCAGCACTTCGATGCCCTTCTTGCGGAAGACCTCAAGGTGCGGGCTGTTCTTGACCTGTGCGTAGGATTCGCCAGTGAGGTAATAAATCTTGTCCTGACCTTCCTTGGCACGCGCCAGGTACTCGGCCAGAGAAACGCTCTGTTCGCCGCTGTCGTCGGACGTCGATGCGAAACGCAGCAGACCGGCAATTTTTTCCTTGTTGGCGAAGTCTTCTGCGGGACCTTCCTTGAGGACCTGACCAAAGTTTTTCCAGAAACCCTTGTACTTCTCGGGCTCGTTTTTCGCCAGCTTCTCCAGCATGTCCAGCACGCGCTTGGTCAACGCCGACTTCATCGAGTCGATGATCGGGTCTTTCTGCAGGATTTCGCGAGAAACGTTCAGCGACAGGTCATTGGAGTCGACCACGCCCTTGACGAAGCGCATGTACAGCGGCAGGAACGACTCTGCCTGATCCATCACGAACACGCGCTGGACGTAAAGCTTGAGGCCACGCGGCGCTTCACGCTGATACAGATCGAACGGCGCACGCGCAGGCACGTACAGCAGCGAGGTGTATTCCAGCTTGCCTTCGACCTTGTTATGGCTCCAGCTCAGCGGGTTCTCGTAGTCGTGCGCGACATGCTTGTAGAACTCCTGATACTCCTCGTCCTTCACCTCGGTGCGCGGACGGGTCCAGAGTGCGCTGGCGCGGTTGACGGTTTCCCACTCCAGCGCCGGCGCCTCCTCGCCTTCGGCTGCCGGAGCCTGCTCTTTGGGCAGTTCGATCGGCAAGGCGATATGGTCGGAGTATTTCTTGATGATGTTACGCAGGCGGTAGCCGTCAGCGAATTCCTCTTCACCGTTTTTCAGGTGCAGAACAATGCGGGTGCCACGATCAGCCTTGTCGACGGTGGCAACTTCGAACTCGCCTTCGCCCTTGGAGGACCAGTGCACGCCTTCGCTCGCTGGCGTGCCGGCACGGCGGCTGAACACTTCGACCTGATCGGCTACGATGAACGCCGAGTAGAAGCCCACGCCGAACTGACCGATCAGGTGCGAGTCCTTCTTCTGGTCGCCCGACAGGTTTTTCATGAAATCAGCGGTGCCGGACTTGGCGATCGTGCCCAGGTGGGTGATCACGTCTTCACGGCTCATACCGATGCCGTTGTCTTCAAGCGTAACGGTCTTCGCGTCCTTGTCGAAGCTCACACGAATTTTCAGCTCCGCGCCGCCTTCCAGCAACTCGGGCGTGGACAACGCTTCAAAACGCAATTTGTCGACCGCGTCAGACGCGTTCGAGATCAATTCGCGAAGGAAAATTTCCTTGTTGGAATACAGCGAATGGATCATGAGGTGCAGCAGTTGCTTTACCTCGGTCTGGAAGCCCAGGGTTTCCTTTTGAGTTTCCACACTCATAATCATCAAACTCCGATCTGGATGGTATAAGCCGTCACGGTCAGGCAGCAGCCTGTGTGACAGCGGGTAGTCATCAAGGTGGGGGCTGGGTCGAGGATTTCAAGAGCCCATGATGCGTGGAGCATGTTTCGTGCACCGGGCACAAGGCGAACCGGCTTGCTCGGCGCTCACCGGAAAGGCTCATGATCGGCCCGGTTTCATCAGTGTGTAACGGCCGTGCAACAGCGCTCCCCATTATTGTCGTCACGGGTGGAACTTAACTCGCGGGGGCAGGCTCTTAGGCTCGTGAATACTTAATAAGGAGAAACACCCCATGCGTAAATCTTTAGCCTATGCCTTGATGCTTTCTGCCACCCTGGGCCTTGCCGCCTGTGACAAAAAGTCCGAAAACACTCAGCAAGATGCCAACAAGGCAGCTCAGCAGTCCCAGGAGTCGATGGAAAAGGCTCAGGAAAAAGTGAATGACGCGGCCAAGGAAAGCCAGGAAGCCGCTCAGAAGAACGCTGAAGCCGCTCAGCAGCGCGCCAATGAAAACGCCGACAAGGCGCCAGAAGCAGCACCAGCCACCAAGTAAGGCTGATACGCTCGCAGAACTAAAAAGGCCCGCTTATAGCGGGCCNTTTTTCCTGCGCAATCGTCTAACGCACGGCCTTCAAGCCAGCGCCTCGCTACGCTTGCCCATGGCCCTGTCGACCACCACCGCGACCACCAGCGTGACAACAGCAGGCACCAGCCACGCGAGCCCCTGATCACCCAGCGGCAGATGGCTCAGAACATCGGGCAGCGCGTCGGCGAAACCGGCGCCCTTCAGCGCATCGATCAGGCCAAACACCAGCGAAACCAGCATCACAGGTGCCACTACGCGTCCCTGGCTCTGCCAGAGTTCCTTGCAGAAGCTCAGCGCGACCAGAACGATGCACGGCGGATAAATCGCCGTGAGCACCGGAATCGAAAACTGGATCAGTTTGGTCAACCCGAGATTGGACACCAGCAGCGAGAACACGGCGAGGATAATCACCAGCGTTCTGTAGGACAGCGGCAGCACCTTGGCAAAGTATTCGGCGCAGGCACAGGTCAGGCCTACTGCAGTGACCAGACACGCCAGGGAAATCAGCACGGCAAGGAACCCGCTGCCCAGCGAACCGAAGGTGTGTTGCACGTAGGCATGCAGAACCGCTGCGCCATTGCTCGCACCGGCCGCCACGGCGTGGCTGCCGGAACCAAGGCGAAACAGACTGACATACACCAGCGCCAACCCCACCCCGGCGATCAGCCCGGCAATGATCGCGTAGCGAGTGATCAGACGGGGCGATTCGACACCGCGAGAGCGGATCGCATTGACGATAACGATACCGAAGACCAGCGCCCCCAGCGTATCCATGGTCAGGTAACCATTGATGAACCCCTGGGAAAACGGTGCTGCGGCGTACGCGGGCTCCGCCTCCCCTATTCCGCCCGCCGGCAAGGCGAATGCCGCAATGCCCAGAACCGCCAGCGCAATGATCTTCAGCGGCGCCAGAAAGCGTCCGACGGTATCGAGCAAGCGCCCCGGGTACAGCGAAACCCAGAACACCACCAGAAAATACACCAGGCTGTAGAGAAACAATGCCATCGGGGTGTCGCCGGTCAGAGGTGCCAGGCCGACTTCGAACGATACCGTGGCGGTACGTGGCGTGGCGAACAGCGGACCGACCGCCAGATAGCAGACGGCAGCGAGCGCCCCGCCAGCGATCTTGCCAATCGGACTGCTCAGGGCATCCATCGCGCCGCCGACCCTGGCCAGAGCAATCACGGTAATGACCGGCAAGCCAACCGCAGTGACCAGAAAGCCCAGCGCTGCCATCCACACATGCGGCCCGGCTTGCAGGCCAACTATAGGGGGAAAGATGATGTTGCCAGCCCCGACGAACAGGGCAAATGTCATAAAACCGAGTGCCAGGATGTCCTGGCCTTTCAACACTTTCATTACGAGGGACCACACGGAATCGAAAAAGGGATGGGACGTCACCCATGAATGGGGCAGACGCAGCCCGTCGGCGTAAGACGTGGCAGTACCTTGCGAAACGCCCCTCGTGAGGGCAACGCAAAAACGGCGGACAGGGTAGCCAACTTCGCTCGAAAATGCACTGTCTCAGGGCGAGTCACCCGACAACGCACCCTGAACTGGCAGCTGCAAAAGCCGCTGTAAAACGAGAAATGCCTGACAGACCAACCGTTTCCTGACAGATAGATTGGGCCTCCTCTCTATACCCGGCAGCTTATTTCCATGCCTGACATCACCCATCCGAGTGCGATACCCACGCCGACCCTGTATTCGCCACGCCTGGTCCTGCGCCCCTTAATGAAGCGTCGTGCCGCCTGTCGCGGCGCGAAGGCATGCGCCTTGTGACCGTTCAGGAAGCACAGTTTGTTTGCGGGACCACTCAGGAACAGATATGGGAATTGACCTGTCAGGAATGGCAGATGAATAACAATCGATAGACGCAAGCAGCACAAGGACGCACCGCTGCGTTTTTCAGCGGCCCAAACAAAAGCCACCCGAAGGTGGCTTTTGTCGATTACCCGAAAAGCAAGCGAGGCTTACTTGGTCGGCCAACCGGTCAGCTCGGCCAGGGCCTTGCCGATGTCTGCCAGGGAGCGCACGGTTTTCACGCCAGCGTCCTGCAGTGCAGCGAACTTCTCGTCTGCAGTACCTTTACCACCCGAGATGATTGCACCGGCATGGCCCATGCGCTTGCCCGGAGGAGCAGTCACACCAGCGATGTAGGAAACAACCGGCTTGGTCACGTGCGCCTTGATGTAGGCAGCGGCTTCTTCTTCAGCCGAACCGCCGATCTCGCCGATCATGACGATCGCTTCGGTCTTCGGGTCTTCCTGGAACAGCTTCAGGATGTCGATGAAGTTCGAGCCCGGGATCGGGTCACCGCCGATACCGACGCAGGTGGACTGGCCGAAACCGGCGTCAGTGGTCTGCTTCACAGCTTCGTAAGTCAGGGTGCCGGAGCGCGACACGATGCCTACCTTGCCTGGCAAGTGAATATGACCTGGCATGATACCGATCTTGCACTCGCCCGGAGTGATGACGCCTGGGCAGTTAGGGCCGATCAGGACCACACCCAGCTCGTCGCACTTGACCTTGGCTTCCAGCATGTCGATGGTCGGGATGCCTTCGGTGATGCACACGATCAGCTTGATGCCGCCGAACGCTGCTTCAAGGATGGAATCCTTGCAGAAAGGAGCCGGAACGTAGATGACGCTGGCGGTTGCGCCAGTGGTGTCTACCGCTTCTTTCACAGTGTTGAACACTGGCAGGTTCAGGTGCGTGGTGCCGCCCTTGCCTGGTGTCACGCCGCCAACCATCTTGGTGCCGTAGGCAATGGCTTGCTCGGAGTGGAAGGTACCTTGCGAACCAGTGAAACCCTGGCAGATAACCTTGGTGTCTTTATTGATCAGGACGCTCATTACTTGCCCTCCGCGGCTTTGACAACTTGTTGAGCAGCGTCGGTCAGGCTGGTAGCCGCGATGATGTTCAAACCGCTTTCTGCCAGTACTTTAGCGCCCAGCTCAGCGTTGTTGCCTTCAAGGCGAACAACAACCGGGATTTTAACGCCGACTTCTTTCACTGCGCCGATGATGCCTTCGGCAATCATGTCGCAACGAACGATACCGCCGAAGATGTTGACCAGAACTGCAGCGACGTTGGCGTCGGACAGAATGATCTTGAACGCTTCGGTAACACGTTCCTTGGTGGCACCGCCGCCAACGTCAAGGAAGTTTGCAGGCTTGCCGCCATGCAGGTTGACGATGTCCATGGTACCCATGGCCAGACCGGCACCGTTGACCATGCAGCCGATGTTGCCTTCCAGCGCAACGTAGTTCAGTTCGAACTTGGCGGCGTGAGCTTCGCGAGGATCGTCCTGCGAAGGATCGTGGAAGCCCTTCAGCTTTGGCTGACGGTACATGGCGTTGGCGTCGATGTTGATCTTGGCGTCCAGGCAGTGCAGATCGCCGTCAGCCTTGATCACCAGCGGGTTCACTTCCAGCAGTGCCAGGTCATGGTCCTGGAACAGCTTGGCCAGACCGGTGAAGATCTTGGCGAACTGAGTGACCTGCTTGCCTTCCAGACCCAGCTGGAATGCCAGATCGCGACCCTGGAACGGCTGAGCGCCAACCAGTGGATCGATGGTGGCCTTGAGAATCTTTTCAGGAGTGTCGTGCGCGATCTTCTCGATGTCCACGCCACCTTCGGTGGAAGCCATGAACACGATACGACGGCTGGAACGATCGACCACAGCGCCCAGATACAGCTCTTTGGCGATGTCGGTGCAGGACTCGACCAGGATCTTGGTCACTGGCTGACCGTTGGCGTCAGTCTGGTAAGTCACCAGGCGCTTGCCCAACCACTGTTGAGCGAACGCTGCAGCGTCTTCCTTGCTGCGAACCAGCTTTACGCCGCCCGCTTTACCGCGACCACCTGCGTGAACCTGGGCTTTGACGACCCACTCGGTCCCGCCGATCTTGTCGCAGGCTTCTGCTGCTGCTTCCGGGGTGTCTACCGCGTAACCCTTGGATACTGGCAGGCCGTACTCAGCGAACAGCTGCTTACCCTGATACTCGTGAAGATTCATGCTTATTACCGTCTTCGTTTAGGTACTGCGCATTCGGTGCTGCACGTCGGCGTGCCGCACCACCTGTGACCGCTACTCCGGGTGGACTCCGCAAGTGCCGTGGGACACTCATGAAGCCGCCTGAGAGGTCGAGTCCGGCGCAGATTCCGCGGTAAGCCCTGCTTGCAAGGCCAACGACGGGCACTGCGCCGTGGTTTCTCTTGTTGTCTTAGCGTTTCTTGCGATTCTGGATATGGATGGCGCCGCCATTCACAGCCAGTGCAGCTTCATGCAGCGCTTCGGACAGGGTCGGGTGCGAGAAGACCATCATGCCGATGTCCTCTGCGCTGCTGCCGAATTCCATCGCGATTGCGCCCTGCTGTACCAGTTCTGCAGCGCTCGGGCCAATAACGTGAACACCCAGTACGCGATCGGTCTTGGCGTCGGCAATGATCTTGACGAAACCGCCGGTGTCATTGGCTGCCATGGCACGGCCGCTGGCTGCGAACGGGAACGTACCGACGTTGACTTCAACGCCTTCGGCCTTGAGCGTCTGCTCGGTCTTGCCGACCCAGGCGATTTCCGGGTGGGTATAGATAACCGACGGGATCAGGTTGTAGTTCATCTGGGCCTTGTGGCCCTTGATGCGCTCGACAACCATGATGCCCTCTTCCGAGGCCTTGTGCGCCAGCATCAGACCGCGAACCACGTCACCAATGGCGTATACGCCCGGAACGCTGGTGGTGCAGTAGTCATCAACGTAGATGAAACCGCGCTCGTCCAGATCGACGCCGCTGTCCGAAGCCAGCAGGTCAGTGGTAACCGGACGACGGCCCACGGCAACGATCAGACGGTCGAAGGTGATCGACTGTTCGCCGGCAGCGTCGGTGTAGCTGACCACAACCTGCTCGCCTTCGACCTTGGAACCGGTCACGCGAGCGCCCAGCTTGATGTCCAGGCCCTGCTTGTTGAAAGTTTTCAGCGCTTCCTTGGAAACCGCTTCGTCGGCTGCCGGGATGAACTTCTCCAGCGCTTCCAGAACGGTAACCTGGGCACCCAGGCGAGCCCAGACAGAACCCAGTTCCAGACCGATCACGCCAGCGCCGATCACGCCCAGACGCTGTGGAACCTGTTGGAATTCAAGAGCACCAGTCGAATCGACGATGACTTTCTGGTCAACAGGCGCTGGCGGAATGTCGATAGGACGCGAACCCGAAGCCAGGATCACATGATCCGCTTCAATGATTTCGACAGTGCCATCGGCTGCGGTCAGTTCAACTTTCTTGCCGGCCAGCAGTTTGCCGTGGCCCTGCAACGTGGTCACGCCGTTGGCTTTGAACAGGCTGGCAACGCCGCCGGTCAGGCCTTTGACGATGGTCGACTTGCGGCCGATCATCGCTGGGACGTCGATGTTCAGTTCAGAGGTCGAGATGCCATGCACGCTGAAGCCGTTCTTGGCTTCATAGAATTTCCAGGAGCTGTCGAGCAGTGCCTTGGAAGGAATGCAACCCACGTTCAGGCAGGTACCGCCGAGGGCCAGTTTGCCCTCCTTGTCCTGATACTTCTCGATGCAGGCAGTCTTGAGACCAAGTTGCGCAGCCTTGATGGCGGCAACATAACCGCCAGGGCCTGCGCCAATCACTACCACGTCGAATTTCTGGGACATAAAAAAGAATTCCTCTATAGCTGCGAGCTTTAACCTGCAAGCTGCAGGCAGGTCTGTGATGCTTTACAGACGAGCGTTGCAACCTGTTCATTAGATGTAATCTGCAAGACCCGGGCTGTGCGACAGACTGCGCTCTTGCGCAGCCTGTCGTGTGCAGCCCGGGGCTGCGTCATCAAATATCCAGCAGCAGACGAGCCGGATCTTCCAGCAGGTTCTTGATGGTCACGAGGAAGGTTACCGCTTCCTTGCCGTCGATCAAACGGTGATCATACGACAACGCCAGATACATCATCGGGCGAATCACAACCTGACCATTGACCGCCATCGGACGCTGCAGAATGTTGTGCATGCCCAGAATTGCAGCCTGTGGCGGGTTGACGATCGGCGTCGACATCATCGAACCGAAAGTACCACCATTGGTGATAGTGAACGTACCGCCGGTCATCTCGTCGATGGACAGTTTACCGTCACGGGCTTTCTTGCCGAAGGTGGCGATGCCGCCTTCGATTTCAGCCAGGCTCATGTGCTCTGCGTTACGCAGAACCGGTACGACCAGACCGCGATCGCTGGAAACCGCGACACCGACGTCAGCATAGCCGTGGTAAACGATATCGGAACCGTCGATCGACGCGTTGACGGCCGGGAAGCGCTTCAGCGCTTCAGTGGCAGCCTTGACGAAGAACGACATGAAGCCCAGGCGTACGCCATTGTGCGACTTCTCGAACAGGTCCTTGTACTTCGAACGCAGTGCCATGACTTCGGTCATGTCGACTTCGTTGAAAGTGGTCAGCATCGCCATGTTCGACTGGGCTTCGACCAGACGCTTGGCAACGGTTGCACGCACGCGGGTCATCGGCACACGCTTCTCGGTGCGATCGCCAGCAGCGACCACAGGAGCCGCGGCGGCAGCAGGCTTGGCGGCAGGCGCAGCGGCCGGAGCGGATTTCTTCGCTTCAACTGCAGCAACCACGTCTTCCTTGGTGATACGGCCGTCTTTACCGGTGCCCTTGACGCTGGCCAGGTTGATGCCGTTTTCTTCAGCCAGTTGACGCGCAGCAGGCGCAGCAATCGGGTCTTCTTCGCCAGCGCCGGCAGGTGCAGCGGGAGCCGCAGCAGGAGCCGAGGCAGGCGCGGCCGCAGCGGCAGCTGGCGCAGCAGAAGCAGTAGCACCAGCGTCCAGCGTTGCAATCACTTCGTTGGACAGGACAGTGCTGCCCTCGCCTTTCACGATCGATACCAGCACGCCGTCGGCTTCGGCCAGTACTTCGAGAACGACCTTGTCGGTCTCGATGTCGACCAGCAGCTCGTCACGTTTTACCGCATCGCCCGGCTGCTTGTGCCAGGTGGAAATGGTGCCGTCGGCAACGGATTCCGGGAAAGAGGGGGCTTTGATCTCGATAGCCATTATCTGTAATTCCTTAATTCGGTTTCTAATGCTCGAAGGCGTTAAACAGTGAAGGCATCTTGCAGCAGTTTTTCCTGCTGCTCGGCGTGCATCGAAGCGTAACCACATGCTGGAGCGGCAGAAGCATCACGACCGGCGTACTCGAGAACGAGTTCACGTTTGTGGTTGCCCATGCTGCGACGCAGATGGTGTTGGCTGCTGTACCAGGCACCCTGGTTCATCGGCTCTTCCTGACACCAGACCACATGCTGCAGGTTGGTATAAGGCGCGATGGTTTCCATCAAATCATCTTCAGGGAACGGATACAGCTGCTCGAGGCGAACGATGGCGATGTCTTCACGCCCTTCGGCACGGCGTTTTTCCAGGAGATCGTAGTAAACCTTGCCGCTGCACAGCACCAGACGCGTGACCTTGGCCGGATCGAGGGTATCGATTTCCGGAATGACGGTCTGGAACGAGCCTTCGGCCAAGTCTTCCAGAGTCGAAACAGCCAGCTTGTGACGCAACAGCGACTTCGGTGTCAGCACGATCAGCGGCTTGCGCAGCGGACGGATGACCTGACGACGCAACAAGTGATAGATCTGCGCCGGAGTCGTCGGTACGCACACCTGAATGTTGTGCTCGGCGCACAATTGCAGGTAACGCTCCAGACGGGCCGACGAGTGCTCTGGCCCCTGCCCTTCATAGCCATGAGGCAACAGCATGGTCAGACCGCACAGACGGCCCCACTTGTGCTCGCCGCTGGTGATGAACTGGTCGACAACCACCTGAGCGCCGTTGGCGAAGTCGCCGAACTGGGCTTCCCAGATAACCAGCGCATCAGGCTGGGTAGTCGAATAACCGTATTCGAATGCCAGTACGGCCTCTTCCGAAAGGAAGGAGTCGTACAGGTCGAAACGTGGCTGACCGGAGTACAGATTCTGCAGCGGGATATAGGTCCCGGCGTCTTTCTGGTTGTGCAGCACGGCGTGACGGTGCGAGAACGTACCGCGACCGATGTCCTGCCCCGTCATGCGGATCGGGTGACCTTCGAATGCCAGTGTGGCGTACGCCATGGTTTCGGCGTAACCCCAGTTGATCGGCAAGCCACCGGCCTGCATCTTCTGGCGGTCTTCGTAGATTTTCTGAACCTGACGCTGCACGACGAAGCCTTCCGGCAGCTCCATGAGCTTGGCGGACAGTTCCTGCAGGGTCTTGAGATCGAAGCGGGTGTCGTGACGCGCAGTCCAGGCATGGCCCAGGTATGGACGCCAGTCGACGAACAATTCCTTGTTCGGCTCCTTGACCAGACTTTTCACCACGTGCAGACCGTTGTCCAGCGCGCTGCGGTAGTCGTCGACCTTGGCCTGAACGCGGGCATCGTCGAGAACGCCGGTCTTGATCAGATGCTCGGCATACAGCTCGCGCGTGGTGCGCTGCTTGGTGATCTGCTGATACATCAAAGGCTGGGTGCCGCTCGGCTCGTCAGCTTCGTTGTGGCCACGGCGACGGTAGCAAACCAGATCGATCACGATGTCGCGCTTGAACTGCATGCGGTAATCGATGGCCAGCTGGGTCACGAACATCACGGCTTCCGGATCATCACCATTCACATGGAGGATCGGCGCCTGGATCATCTTGGCGACGTCGGTGGCGTACTCGGTAGAACGCGAGTCCAGCGGGTTGCTGATGGTGAAGCCCACCTGGTTGTTGATGACGATGTGGATCGTACCGCCCGTCTTGAAGCCGCGAGTCTGCGACATCTGGAAGGTTTCCATGACCACGCCCTGGCCGGCAAAGGCCGCGTCGCCGTGGAGGGAAATCGGCAGAACCTTGTCGCCGTTCGGATCGTTGCGACGATCCTGACGCGCACGCACCGACCCCTCGACCACCGGAGACACGATCTCCAGGTGAGACGGGTTGAAGGCCATGGCGAGGTGAACCTCACCGCCTGCGGTCATGACGTTGGAAGAGAAGCCCTGGTGGTATTTGACGTCACCGGAACCCAGTTCCACTTTCTTCTTGCCTTCGAACTCGTCGAACAGGTCGCGAGGATTCTTGCCGAAGGTGTTCACCAGTACGTTGAGGCGGCCACGGTGGGCCATGCCGATCACGACTTCCTTGGTGCCATAGGACCCGGAACGCTGAATCAGCTCGTCCAGCATTGGAATCAGGCTTTCGCCGCCTTCCAGACCGAAACGCTTGGTGCCCGGGTATTTGGTACCCAGGTATTTCTCGAGGCCTTCAGCTGCGGTAACACGCTCGAGCAGGTGGCTCTGAATGTCAGCCGAGAACACCGGACGGCCACGAACACTCTCGAGACGCTGCATGAACCAGTTGCGCTGCTCGGAATCCACGATGTGAGTGAACTCGGAGCCGATGGTGCGACAATATGTCTGCTGCAACGCTTCATGAATTTCGCGTAGGCTCGCTTCCTCTTTGCCGATGAACAGGTCGCCGGCACGGAAGGTCGTATCAAGATCGGCATTGGTCAAGCCGTAATGATTGATGGACAGATCCGCAGGCGCAGGGCGCTGCCACAGGCCCAGCGGATCGAGTTGGGCAGCCTGGTGGCCACGCATCCGATATGCCTGGATCAGTCGCAGCACTTCAACCTGCTTCTTCTCGTGTTCGCTGCTCACACTGCCGGCGGACACCGGTTGAGCGCGGCGCTGGTTTTTGGCCAGCAACACGAAATGATCGCGAATGGTCGAGTGCGATACATCAGTGGCAGAGCTGCCGTCTGCTGGCAACTTCTGAAAGTAGGTGCGCCATTCTTCTGGCACAGCGTTAGGGTCGTGCAGGTAAAGCTCATAGAGCTCTTCCACATAGGCAGCGTTACCACCGGATAGGTGGGCACTGTTCCACATGCGCTGCATCACGCTTTCTTGCATGCTTGGTCACCCTCGGTAAGGGGACACCACCGGCGAAGACACCAGAGCAATCCTGAAATAGTCGTGTGCAGCGACTGTATCAAGTCACCAGGGATCACGCAGATAGTCCGGGTACCAGCCCGGATGCCCCTGCTGGTCTCATTTCTTCAAAATAAGAGCCGCAGCTTTGCGAGCTACTGCTCAGGTTAAAACTACGGCGCCGGTTGAAGCCTGCGCCGTAGCCACTTCAGTACAACGGTGTAACAGATAAAGCGATGAATCAGACGCCGTTCTGCAACAGCATGTTGCGTACGTGACCGATAGCCTTGGTTGGGTTAAGGCCCTTCGGACAGACGTTGACGCAGTTCATGATGCCGCGGCAGCGGAATACGCTGAACGGATCATCAAGCGAAGCCAGACGCTCACTGGTGCGGGTATCACGGCTGTCAGCCAGGAAACGGTAGGCTTGCAGCAGTGCAGCAGGACCCAGGAACTTGTCGGGGTTCCACCAGAAGGACGGGCAGGAAGTCGAGCAGCAAGCGCACAGGATGCACTCGTACAGACCATCGAGCTTTTCGCGCTCTTCCGGTGTTTGCAGACGTTCGATGGCCGGAGCCGGCGTGTCGTTCTGCAGGAACGGCTTCACCTTCTCGTACTGCTTGTAGAAGATGCTCATATCGACGACCAGGTCACGAATAACCGGCAAACCAGGCAGCGGACGTACGATCAGCTTGTTCTTGGCAACGACAGCCGACAGCGGCGTGATGCAGGCCAGGCCGTTCTTGCCGTTGATATTCATGCCGTCGGAACCGCACACGCCTTCACGGCATGAGCGACGATAAGAGAACCCCTGATCCTGTTCTTTGACCAGGGCGAGCACGTCCAGCACCATCAGGTCCTTGCCACCGGTATCGACCTGAAACTCCTGCATGAACGGCGCGGCGTCCTGCTCAGGGTTGTAACGATAAACACTGACTTGCAACATATCGGCCACCCCTTAATAAGTCCGAATCTTGGGTTCAAAAGTCGGAACAGTCTTCGGCGAGAAGTTCACGGCACGCTTGGTCACGCGCTTGTCACCCGGGAAATACAGGGTGTGGCACAACCAGTTCTCGTCGTCGCGATCTTCGAAGTCTTCGCGAGCGTGAGCGCCGCGGGACTCTTTACGATGCTCTGCAGCAATCGCCGTGGCTTCGGCAACTTCCAGCAGGTTTTGCAGTTCAAGCGCTTCGATACGGGCGGTGTTGAACGCCTGGCTCTTGTCGTTGATCTTGACGTTGGCGATACGCACGCGCAGATCAGCCAGCTGGGCGATACCCTTCTGCATGTATTCGCCAGTACGGAATACACCGAAGTAGTTCTGCATGCAGCTCTGCAGTTCTTTACGCAGGGACGCGACGTCTTCACCGGTGGTGCGTTCGTTCAGGCCGGCAAGGCGCGCGAGGGCAGCATCGATGTCGGACTCGGAAGCGCGCGCATAATCGACGCCTTCACGCAGCGCCTGCTCGAGGTGGATACCCGCAGCGCGGCCGAACACCACCAGATCGAGCAGCGAGTTGCCGCCCAGACGGTTTGCGCCGTGAACCGATACGCAAGCCACTTCACCTACCGCGAACAGACCTGGAATGATCTGATCGACGCCCGCCGCATCCTGAGTGATCGCCTGACCATGAATGTTGGTGGCAACGCCGCCCATCATGTAGTGGCAGGTTGGTACGACAGGGATCGGAGCGGTCGCAGGATCGACGTGAGCAAAGGTCTTGGACAGCTCCATGATCCCTGGCAGACGGCTGTGCAGCACTTCTTCGCCAAGGTGATCGAGCTTGAGCATCACGTGATCGCCATCGGGACCACAGCCGTTACCGGCAATGATTTCCTTGACCATGGAACGTGCCACAACGTCACGACCGGCAAGGTCCTTGGCGTTCGGAGCATAACGCTCCATGAAACGCTCGCCGTGCTTGTTGATCAGGTAACCGCCTTCACCGCGGCAACCTTCGGTGACCAGTACACCTGCACCGGCAATACCGGTCGGGTGGAACTGCCACATTTCGATGTCCTGAACAGGTACACCGGCACGCAGCGCCATGCCGATACCGTCACCGGTATTGATCAGGGCATTGGTGGTCGACGAGTAGATACGGCCTGCACCGCCAGTCGCCAGCACGGTTGCATTGGCGCGGATGTACGAGGTTTCGCCTGTCTCGATGCAGATTGCGATGATGCCGACAAAGGCGCCGTCGTTGTTCTTTACCAGATCCACTGCATAGTATTCGTTGAGGAATACAGTGCCTGCCTTCAGGTTGGCCTGATACAGGGTGTGCAGCAGTGCGTGACCGGTACGGTCGGCGGCAGCGCAGGTACGGGCAGCCTGCCCGCCCTTGCCGAAGTCCTTGGACTGGCCACCGAACGGACGCTGGTAGATACGGCCCTGCTCGGTACGGGAGAACGGCAGGCCCATGTGCTCGAGCTCGAAGACCGCTTCCGGACCTACGGAACACATGTATTCGATAGCGTCCTGGTCACCGATGTAGTCGGAGCCCTTGACGGTATCGTACATGTGCCAGCGCCAGTCATCGTTCGGATCGGCGGAGGCGATTGCACAGGTGATGCCACCCTGCGCGGATACGGTGTGCGAGCGGGTCGGGAAAACCTTGGTGACCACGGCAGTCTTGTGACCGCCCTGGGCGAGCTGCAGCGCAGCGCGCATGCCGGCACCGCCACCACCAATGATGATGGCGTCGAAAGAAAGCGCATTAATGTTAGCCATGGATCAGATACCCCAAAGAATCTGCACGCCCCAGACGAAGTAGGCGAACATCAGAACGCCGCATACCGCCTGGAACAGGAAACGTACTGCAGTTGCGGACTTGCCCAGCGCCATCGGCGTCAGGTAGTCGGTCGCGATGGTCCACATGCCGACCCAGGCGTGGGCGCCAAGGGCAACGAGGGCCAGGAGACTGAAGATACGCATTCCGTTGTGAGCGAACAGACCATGCCATTGGGCGTAGCTCAGACCCGGGTGAAAGACCATGTAACCGATCAGGAAAATGAAATAAGCCGCGAGCACGACTGCGGAGACACGCTGAGCCATCCAGTCATAGAGGCCCGAACGCGACAGGTTGGTGACGTTGGTTACCATATCCATACTCCCGCCAGAAGAATCAGAATCACGGAAACCGCGATAACGATTTTGGAGCCCAGCTTTCCGCCTTCAAGCGTCTCGCCTACCCCCGAGTCCATGATGAGGTGACGAATACCGGCCACCAGGTGGTACAGCAGGGCAGACAGAAGTCCCCAGATGATCAGCTTGGCCAGCGGACTGGTCATATACGCCTTGACTTCACCAAATCCCTCTTCGGAGGCCAGCGACTTGTCCATTGCATACAGCATGATTGCAATACCGACAAAGAGGATGACACCGGAGATGCGGTGAAGGATGGACGTGTAAGCGGTGACTGGGAGCTTGATGGTCCTTAGGTCTAGATTTACAGGTCGTTGGCTATTCACGGCTTTTTTTCACACTGAAGAGCCCCTAACAATCAGGGCAAGTTGTTGGGAAGTGCACTGGTCAGGTACCCACCACCCAGGAAGTGACGACCCCCTTGAAACAGGCCAAAAGCCTCTGGCGGTCGGACGCCGAGTATAGACAGTTAGGTTACTAATGACAACGCGCAGACGTACCGCCAATAGCGGATTGCGTTGCCGCGACAAAAGGCGTAAATGGCAGTAAACCGTCTGAAAAATCCACGGCCGAGCCCTTGCGGAACACGACTTTAGGCAAATTGACTTTAGAATTTATCTCACTATAGTGATGCGGGCCCTGCGTGGGGGGCCTGTCTGATGATTTGAAGCATAAATAGGAGGCCACATGGCTGACAAAAAAGCGCAGTTGATCATCGAGGGCGCTGCCCCCGTCGAGCTGCCAATTCTGACCGGTACAGTGGGTCCGGACGTGATCGACGTACGCGGCCTGACCGCCACCGGCCGCTTCACATTTGACCCTGGTTTCATGTCCACGGCCTCTTGCGATTCGAAGATCACCTACATCGATGGTGATAATGGCATTCTGCTACACCGCGGCTACCCGATCGAACAACTGGCCGAGCAGTCCGACTACCTCGAGACCTGCTACCTGCTGCTCAACGGTGAACTGCCCACCGCCGAGCAGAAAGCCCAGTTCGTGGCCGTGGTCAAGAACCACACGATGGTTCACGAACAACTCAAGACCTTCTTCAACGGTTTCCGCCGTGACGCCCACCCGATGGCCGTCATGTGTGGCGTAGTCGGCGCCCTGTCGGCGTTCTACCACGACTCGCTGGATATCAATAACCCGCAGCACCGCGAGATTTCCGCAGTCCGTCTGGTCGCCAAGATGCCGACCTTGGCAGCGATGGTCTACAAGTACTCCATGGGTCAACCCATGATGTACCCGCGCAACGACCTCAGCTACGCGGAAAACTTCCTGCACATGATGTTCAACACCCCGTGCGAGATCAAACCGATCAGCCCGGTGCTGGCCAAGGCGATGGACAAGATCTTCATCCTCCACGCCGATCACGAGCAGAACGCGTCGACCTCCACCGTACGCATGGCGGGCTCTTCGGGTGCCAACCCGTTCGCCTGTATCGCAGCCGGTATCGCAGCGCTCTGGGGCCCTGCCCACGGCGGCGCCAACGAAGCGGTACTGACCATGCTCGATGAAATCGGCGACGTGTCGAACATCGACACGTTCATTGCCAAGGCCAAGGACAAGAACGATCCGTTCAAGCTCATGGGCTTCGGTCACCGCGTGTACAAGAACCGTGACCCGCGCGCCACCGTAATGAAGCAGACCTGCGACGAAGTATTGAAAGAACTGGGCATCACCAACGATCCTCAACTCGAACTGGCCATGCGCCTCGAAGAGATCGCCCTGACCGACCCGTACTTCATCGAGCGCTCGCTGTACCCGAACGTCGACTTCTACTCGGGCATCATCCTCAAGGCCATCGGCATTCCGACCAGCATGTTCACCGTGATCTTCGCCCTGGCGCGGACTGTCGGCTGGATCTCGCACTGGAAGGAAATGCTCTCCAGCCCCTACAAGATCGGTCGCCCTCGCCAGCTGTACACCGGCAACGTGCAACGCGACATCGTCGCCCTGCAAGACCGCAAGTAAGCGCCACACGCAAAAAAAGGGCTGCCATTGGCAGCNGCTATCCGATGCACATCATGGGGTTTGCGCAGCACGCTCCCTGAGGGCTTTCAAGGTGTTGAACGGCGCATCGACAACGAACTTGTTGGCCAGCATAGAAGGCACACTGCCACCCGGCTCGGTGTGAACCTGATAGGTCACTTCAGTCTGGTTCGGCCCTTTGGGCACCATTTTCCAGAAGCCCTTGACCTCGGTTACGCGCACATAGCCCTTTTCTTCGGGGATGTACGAAGGCTGCTCTTCAAGATTACGGGTAACACTCCCGTCAGGGCCTTCCTGAGTGGTGATCAACAGCACAGAATCGCGAGGCGTCACTGGCCAGGGAGTGTTGAACTGGCTGTAGGTCCAGGTCTTGTTGCCTTCGTGCTTGAGCACTTTCTGCAACTTGCACTCATGAATCCAGGCGCAGGCGCCCGTGACATCCTCCTGAAGCGCGCGCAACTTGCTCACGCTGGCATTGATCAGCGCAATGCCCTGATAAGCCTTGTAATCAGACCCGGGCACGTCGCTCAACGAAACCTTGATGCCCTCCTGATTCTTGACCTCTTTCCACTCTTCAGCCTGCGCCGTTCCGGCAAGCATTACAGTCAAACCACAAGCAACAGCCATGCGATACAGCGGACCCATTGTTTTATTCCTTGTTTTGAAGTTCCGAAGAAGCATTTGTGCTCGAAAACACTTTTTCAGGCCACCGCAGTGGCTTTTTCCCACCAACCGATCAGGCGAATGGCATCCGCCTGGTCGACACCGCAGACATCCTCTGCCGCCTTGAACTGACTGCATACGGCGGGCCGCTCAGCCCTGCCAAACAAGGCGCACAAAAACTCGACCGACAGGTGCAGACAACGCTCGCCTGCAGGCTTTCCGTCGGGCATACCGGGTATGGGAGACGTTATGGAAGGCGCTATGCAGCACGCTCCACAACCGGAACGGCAGTCCATGACCAGACACCCTTTTGTGAAAATTGAAAAAGAGGAAGGATATTAACCGTCAAAACGTCTGTTTGAAAACGCCGTATCGGACGACAGGCAGGGCTTACTGCTTGAATTTGAAGTCCAGCGCAGCGCCTTCCACGTCGCGACGGTTTTCGTTGCGCATCTGCAATTGCATTTCGTTGGTCAGCAATCGCCCTTCGAGCTCGAACGGACCAGGGTTCGCAGAGTCGCCCTTGTCGCTGAACATCTGCGGCAATATCGGCTTGCGCTTGCTGGTAATCACCTTGGCAGGCGGGTCGAGTTCCTTGACCAGTTCGGGAGGCAGGCTCAGATCCAGCTTGGGCGATTTGATTCGCACATCCTTGACGCTGGCCGTCTTGGCATCCTTGGCGTTCTTGCGCTTGCTCGCAGGCGCCTTGGCTGCCGCGACCTTGGAAGACGCTTTTTCGGACGCCGCCGATTTGGCGCTTTGGGGTGCTGCAGGTTCTGACTTTTCCTTTCCGACCACCACAGGCACGACTGGCACCCCCGGCATCAGCTGATGCATGGTGTCCGGCGCCTTGATTTGCCTGGCATCGGTGGCGGCTGCCTCCGCAGGTGCCTCAGTCTTCAGATGCACCTCGGGCGATACCGGCGCTGTGATGACCGCCTCGGTCTTGGGTTTGGGCACAGAGGTATCCGGAGCGTCACAACCACTCAGAAGTACGACGACAAGCAATCCGAGACAGCGAAAAACATTCATAGGCAAAAAGTCAGGCAAGACAGTGGCAAAAAGCCGGAAAGAAACACATGCTGTCCTTTTGAGGCCAACCTGACAAGACAAGAGTTCCGAAGAATTGACAAATATCTTTGCCAATCAATAAGCCTGGACAGCTTCCTGACATAACTGCTTGGCCAGAATCCCCAATGTCATCAATGCCCGCTCGGCTTCCTTGTTCCATTTCATGCCGCAATTCAAACGAATACAGTGGTTGAACTGCTCGGTATTACTGAAAATCAGCCCGGGTGCAATGCTGATGCCCTGCTCGAGCGCACGCACGTGCAATTCCTGGGTATTGACCCTGCCCGGCAGACTGACCCAGAGGATAAAGCCCCCTGCGGGACGGCTCATCTGCGTGCCTTCGGGAAAGAACTGCTGCACCGCCAGCTGATACGCACTGAGGTTCTTGCGGTATTCGAGCCGAATGAAGCGCAGGTGTCGATCATAGCCGCCGTTTTCGAGGTACGCGGCGACGGCCATTTGCGTGACACTGCACGCAGAGTGAGTACTGAAGGTCTGCAGGCGCTGAATTTCCGCCTGGTATTTGCCGGCTATCATCCAGCCGATGCGCACACCCGGTGACAAGGTCTTGGAGAAGCTTGAGCAGTAAATCACCCTCCCCAGCCGGTCGAAGGACTTGAGCGCCTTGGTCCGCCCTACTTCGAACATCAACTCGCCGTAGACGTCGTCTTCAACCACCTGGATATCGAAATCCGAGGTCAGCCGCAGCAGGTTTTTCTGCCGCTCCTCGGGCATGGTGCCGCCCAGTGGATTGCTCAGCCGTGAGGTCAGCACCAGGGCCTTGATGGACCATTGATTGGCCGCCAGTTGCAAGGCTTCAAGACTGATGCCGGTGGCCGGATCACTGGGAATTTCGATGACTTTCAAACCCAGCAGGTCGGCAAGTTGCAGCAACCCGTAATAAGCCGGTGATTCGGCGGCTATCAGATCGCCGGGCCGGGTCAGCACCCGCAGGGCCATCTGCAGCGCATCCACGCAGCCGTGAGTGATGACCACTTCTGACGGGTCGACCACTACACCGGCGTCGCGCATGCGGATCGCGACCTGCCTGCGCAAGGGTTCGAAGCCAGGGCTGAACATGTAACTGAAGGCCCGTGGGCTGTGAAAACGCGTGACCTTGGCCAGCTGCTGATGCAGCGCGCGCACCGGCAAGTAATCCACATGAGGCACGGCAGCCCCTAGGGCGAATACGCCTTCGCGGCGCGACTCTTCGAGCACTTGCTGGATAATGCTGCTGCGTGTGACCAGGCCGGGCCGCTCGACCCGCGCGATATCCGGGGTGGACGCTGTCAGCGCGGGCGTTTGATGGACGTAGTAGCCGGATTGAGGACGCGCCCGGATCAGCCCCTGGTCTTCAAGGTTCGCGTAAGCCTGCAATACAGTCGCATGGCTGACGTTGAGCTGCGAACTCATTTTGCGAACGGACGGCACACGCTCGCCGGGCTGATACACACCACGGCGGATGTCTTCGGCCAACTGCTGAGCGATACGCTGGTAGAGCAAGAGATTGGTCATGACACAGCCTCGAAAAGACCGGTGATTTATTATTTTTGAAAATACAGATGCGTAATAACCGGCACAGATCGGAAGTGTACGGGAACAGTTTGAAGACAGGCCAGCATTGATGGCTGCTGAGTGAAAATAAACGCGGGCAGAAACGCCATAATCAATGTGATTAAAGACAAAAAAGCCCGAGGCCGTTTCCGGCATCGGGCTTTTTATCGTCTATTTATCAGCGAGCTGCGCCCAGCTGACCTTTTTCATCCGAGAAAACGATCTCGACACGCCTGTTTTGCGCGCGGCCCCGCTCGGAGGTATTGGCATTCACAGGAAACTCCTGGCCATAGCCTTCGACCTGAATGCGTTTTTCGTCGATGCCCAGGTCCATCAGCACATCAGCGACTGCTTGCGCCCGGTCTTTCGAGAGCCTCAGGTTTTCCTGACGATCGCCCGTGCTGTCGGTATAGCCTTCGATGCGGACCACTCGGCGCGGATTGATCTGCAGAAACTGCACAACCTTGAGAATGGTACGGCTGGCCGAGTTTTTCAGCTCGGCATGTCCGGCGTCGAACAGCACATCGCCCAGGGTCATGACCAGCCCGCGGTCGGTTTCGGTGGTGGCCAGGCTGAGGATCTGATCCTCCAGCCAACGGCCCTGTTGCTGGGCGCTGGCCAACTTGGCTTCGCGCAGTGCCAACTGCATACGCTGACGTTCCATGTCCATTTTCGCCAGACGCTCCTGACTCAGCATCAGGTTGCTGTGCTCACGCGCGATCTCGCTGTAGCGGCTGCTGAGGTAGGCGTAGTGAGCGACATCGGCGCCACTCCCCAGGTAACTGGACAGACGCTCGGCGCGAGCCAGCGATTCACCCGCACGAATGACATCCTTGGGTGCACTGCGCAGCACATCGGTATCTTCCTTGACCTTCTGGAAGTCGGCACTGGCCTGCTGCAACGCCTGGCCGCTGTCCTGGTGACCGGCACAACCATAAAGGCCAGCCGCACCCAGCAACAGACACACACTCAGGACACGCGGAATACGCTTCATTGCGCCTCCCCCAGCTGCTTGCGCAAGCGATTGAGGCGGGTATTCAACTGATTGACCTGCTCCTGGCTCTTGAGGGTCAACACTCGCGCTTCAGCCAGGCGCGCATCAAGCTCGGCCTGCTCGGCTTTCATACGCGCGTCCTTGTAGGCATGGCTTGCCATGGAAGCGCGGGCTTCGGCAAACCCTGCCTGAGCGACTTCCATCTCGGGTTGATCATCACTCGCGCCGACCGCCTTGGCCTGCTCCAGCGCCTGCTCGGTCAGCTTGAATTGCTCGGTTGGTACCGGATCACTGGCGCAACCGGCCAGCGTGGCGATTGCCATGACGGCAATTGAAAAACGAATACTCACAAAAACATCCCTACTTGTTGGGTGCGCTGGCGCTGGCGGGTTGCAACAGTTGGGCTTTCCACAACTCCAGGTTGTGCCTGATGACATCGCCCGCAAGGCCAGAGGCGGCCGATTCTGTCATCTTTTTCGCCAGCTGTCCGCGCAACCATGGTTCATTGCAGGCCGAGTTGAACGACAAGGCCAGATAGAAACCCGGCGTATCGACCGGTAGAGGCTGTGCCGTCAGGTCTTTGGAAAGACCCAGCGTCTGCACCATGACCATACCGGCATAACGCCCGGCAAGTACGTAATCCACCTCACCCAATGCCAGCTTCTGAAAGGCAGGTGTGAGTGCGGGCAGGCGCTCCAGGGTCAGATTCTGCCTGGCCAGCACCTCGAAGGAAGGCGTCAGGCGGGTCTTTTCCGACATGGCGCCGGGATGGCCCTGCAGCTCGCTCACGGCATTGAACGGCACGCTGTGATCGTGACGCGTCCAGACCATGATCTCGTTCTGCACGATCGGCGGATGAATGTAATCCAGCGCTTCGAGTTGTGCGGCATTCAATGGCGCGTCAGCCAGCAGGTCCATGCGCCCGGTGCGCACCTCTTCGAGCGCCTGACTGCGCTTGCCGCCATACAGAAATTCGACCTTGATACCCAGCTCGCCTGCCGCCTGGGTGAGCAGATCGGCATTGGCCCCCATCAGGTGGCGCGGATCCTGGGGATCACGCCACAGATACGGCGGCGCGTCCGGGCTGCCGGTCACGATCAGACGCTCGCACTTGCCTGCGGCGGATGCCAGCGTCGGCAGCGTGATCAGCCCGAGGAGAAGCGAAGACAGCAGCCGGGAATGCACCATGAAAAGTCCTTTCGATACGCAATAAAAAACCCGCTTCACCCAGGCAGGCGCACCGTAAACCGCTGGTGCGCAAACCCCGAATGGAACGGGTTCTCTTTATAGTGGAAGCGCGTGGCTTAAACCAGCTTCTCCAGCTCGGGGATGGCTTCGAACAAGTCAGCCACCAGACCGTAATCGGCGACCTGGAAGATCGGCGCCTCTTCATCCTTGTTGATCGCAACGATCACCTTGGAATCCTTCATACCGGCCAGATGCTGAATGGCGCCGGAAATACCGACTGCGATGTACAGCTGAGGAGCAACGATCTTGCCGGTCTGACCGACCTGCATGTCGTTGGGTACGAAACCGGCATCGACCGCAGCTCGGGAAGCGCCCACTGCCGCACCGAGCTTGTCGGCCAGCGTGTACAGGTGCCTGAAGTTGTCGCCGTTCTGCATGCCGCGACCACCGGAAACGACGATCTTGGCCGCGGTCAGTTCCGGACGATCGGATTTGGCCAGTTCTTCACCGACGAAGCTGGACTTGCCGGCATCGTGAGCAGCCGACACCGCCTCGACAGCGGCCGAGCCACCCTCTGCAGCCACCGGGTCGAAGCCGGTGGCACGTACGGTAATGACCTTGACCGCAGCCGTCGACTGTACGGTGGCGATGGCATTACCGGCATAGATCGGACGAGTGAAGGTGTCAGCGGAAACCACCGAAACGATCTCGGAGATCTGATCGACATCCAACTGAGCAGCGACGCGCGGCAGGATGTTCTTGCCATTGGACGTTGCCGCAGCCAGAACATGGCTATGGCCTGCAGCCAGCTCCACGACCAGCGGTGCAATGTTTTCAGGGAGTTGGTGCGCGTAGGCTTCGTGGTCGGCCACCAGCACTTTCGTCACACCGGCAATTTTGGCGGCGGCGTCGGCAACGGCGCTCACGCCGGACCCGGCCACCAGCAAATGGATGTCACCGCCGATCTTCTGGGCAGCAGCAAGAGTGTTGAGCGTAGCCGGGGCTACGGTCGCGTTGTCGTGTTCAGCGATAACCAGGATCGTCATTTAGATTACCTTCGCTTCGTTTTTCAGTTTCTCGACCAGTTCGGCCACCGACTTGACCTTGATGCCGGCGCTGCGTGCAGCCGGCGCTTCAACCTTGAGGGTCTTGTTGGTCGAGGCCGTGGAAACGCCCAGCGCATCCGGGGTCAGCACTTCGAGCGGCTTTTTCTTGGCCTTCATGATGTTGGGCAGTGAAGCGTAGCGTGGCTCGTTCAGACGCAGGTCCGTGGTCACGATGGCTGGCAGGCTCAGGGAAACGGTCTGCAGGCCGCCGTCGATTTCGCGGGTCACGGCAACCTTGTCACCGGTCACTTCAACCTTGGATGCGAACGTACCCTGCGGGTAGCCGCTCAACGCAGCCAGCATCTGGCCGGTCTGGTTGTTATCACTGTCGATGGCCTGTTTGCCAAGGATCACCAGCTGTGGCTGCTCCTTGTCGACCACGGCCTTGAGCAGCTTGGCCACGGCCAGAGAAGTCAGCTCCTCGGCGGACTCGACCAGCACGGCGCGGTCGGCACCCAGCGCCAGGGCGGTACGCAGTTGCTCCTGAGCCGTGGTCGGACCGATGGTGACGACGACGATTTCGGTGGCTACACCCTTCTCTTTAAGGCGAACAGCCTCTTCAACGGCGATTTCGCAAAACGGGTTCATGGACATTTTGACGTTGGCAAGATCGACGCCGGAGTTGTCCGCCTTGACGCGAACCTTGACGTTGTAGTCGACCACTCGTTTGACAGCTACAAGAACCTTCATGGATTCCTCACTCTCCGGTGAAAAGAAGTCGCCCGGCGGCACCAGGCGATCGATATGTGTCCTCAACAAGCAATCGCAATGCGTGCAGGCCACCCGGACGACTTTAAAAAGCCATATAAAAGCCGGGAGTCACCCGTCAAGCAGCGGCTGGGTGTGTAAAATGCGCCGTGCGACGTTGACCTGTTGCCTGCAGCGCGTCTGCCTGATGCCTTTTGAGAGATTGCCCGCAATCCGGAAACCTCGTTTCAGCCTACGGCAAACGCAAAACCGCCCGTATATTGACCGCAACGCCTTTTCCGGTCAATACGCCAAATCGGCCAGTTCCGAGTCTGGTGTCTTTGATTTATCTGGCCTGCGGCCGATTCAAACAAACGTTTGTATTGGACCCGCGCAGTGGTGTAGATATAATGCGAACCATTAAAAGACGGGACGGTTCAATACCTCCATGCGTCGGCCTGCAGCGACCAAAAAAGCAGTGCCCATAAAAACACCGTGAGCCTTGAGAGTAGGAGATAGCCTGTGGAACGCGAATACATGGAATTCGACGTCGTTATCGTCGGAGCCGGCCCGTCCGGGCTTTCTGCCGCTTGCCGCCTTAAACAGAAGGCCGCTGAAGCTGGCCAGGAAATCAGCGTCTGCGTGGTGGAAAAAGGCTCCGAAGTCGGCGCGCACATCCTCTCCGGTGCGGTATTCGAGCCCCGCGCGCTGAATGAACTGTTCCCCAACTGGCAGGAACTGGGCGCTCCGCTCAACACGCCGGTCAAGCGCGACGACATCTATGTGCTGCGCGATGCTGAAAAAGCTCAGAAAATACCGGACTTTTTCGTCCCCAAGACCATGCACAACCATGGCAACTACATCATCTCGCTGGGCAACCTGTGCCGCTGGCTGGCTCAGCAGGCTGAAAACCTCGGTGTCGAAATCTATCCTGGCTTTGCCGCTCAGGAAGCGCTGTTCGACGAAAACGGTGTAGTGCGCGGCATCGTCACCGGGGATCTGGGTGTCGACCGCGAAGGCAATCCTAAGGAAGGCCTGTACACCCCCGGCATGGAACTGCGCGCCAAGTACACGCTGTTCGCCGAAGGCTGCCGTGGTCACATCGGCAAGCAGCTGCTCAAGCGCTTCAACCTTGACGACGAAGCCGACGTGCAGCATTACGCTATCGGCCTCAAGGAAATCTGGGAAGTCGACCCGGCCAAACATGAACAAGGGCTGGTGGTGCACACCGCAGGCTGGCCGCTGGACGATGCCAATCCGGGCGGCTCGTTCCTGTACCACCTGGAGAACAATCAGGTAGTGGTCGGCCTGATCGTCGACCTGTCCTACAGCAACCCGTACCTGTCGCCGTTCGACGAGTTCCAGCGCTACAAGCACCACCCGGTCGTCAAGCAATACCTGGAAGGCGGCAAGCGCATCAGCTACGGTGCCCGCGCGATTGCCAAGGGTGGCTTGAACTCCCTGCCGAAAATGGTCTTCCCCGGCGGCGCGCTGATCGGCTGCGATCTGGGCACGCTGAACTTCGCCAAGATCAAGGGCAGCCATACGGCCATGAAGTCGGGCATGCTGGCCGCCGATTCGGTGGCCGACGCGCTGCTGGCCGGTAAGGAAGGTGGCGACGTGCTGACCTCCTACGTGGATGCCTTCAAGGCCAGCTGGCTACATGAAGAGCTGTTCGCCAGCCGCAACTTTGGCGTGGCGATCCATAAATATGGCGCGATCAAGGGTGGCGCATTCAACTTCATCGATCAGAACATTTTCGGCGGCAAGCTGCCGTTCACGCTGCACGACACCAAGCCGGATTACGCCTGCCTCAAGCTGGCAGCCGACTCGAAGAAGATCGATTACCCGAAACCCGACGGCAAGCTCAGCTTCGACAAGCTCAGTTCGGTGTTCCTCTCCAGCACCAATCATGAAGAGGAACAACCCTGCCACCTGAAGCTGACCGATCCGAGCATCCCGATCAGCAAGAACCTGCCGCTGTACGACGAGCCGGCTCAGCGTTACTGCCCGGCTGGCGTGTATGAAGTCATCACCAAGGAAGACGGCGAGAAGCGCTTCCAGATCAACGCGCAGAACTGCGTGCACTGCAAGACCTGCGACATCAAGGACCCGTCGCAGAACATCACCTGGGTAGCACCGGAAGGCGCTGGCGGACCTACTTACCCGAATATGTAATGAGCCGCAGCAAGCCTCAATAGAGAAAGCCCCTTTCGGGGCTTTTTTTATTCAGGCAGGGACACGCAGATTGCTGCTCTCCTCCCCCGGGCTGCGCTCGAAGTAGCGCTTGTATTCACGACTGAACTGCGACGCGCTTTGATAGCCGACCTTGAGCGCGACCTGCGCCACCCCCAGGCCCTCGGCCACCAGCAATTGCTGAGCCTTGAGCAGGCGCAGACGCTTGAGGTATTGCACCGGCGACAACAGCGTGCTGCGCTTGAAATGCTCATGAAAGGTCGACGTGCTCATGTTCGCGCAACTGGCCAGCGTGTCGACGTTCAGTGCGTGATCATAATGCTCATGCAGGTAGGTCACCGCAGAAGCAATTCGTGCGAACTGCCCCTGCTGCTCGACCAGCGCACGCAAAACCCCTGACTGCGGTCCGCGCAGCGCGCTATACAGCACCTCGCGAATCCGTGCCTGGCCCATGGCCTGACACTCCAGCGGATCATGCAGACAACGCAGCAGACGCTCGACACTGTCGCGCATGCTGTTGTCGATACGCACCGAGGTCATCGATTCCGGCGTCTGCACCTGACTCTCCTGGCCGGTGACCGGGCCCATCGCCTGCACCAACTCACCGAGCAATACCCGGTCGATGGCCACTGAAACGCCGTAAAGCGGCTTTTCCAGAGTAGCGAAGGTTTCACACTTGAACGGCACAGAGAGCGCCTGAATCAGGTAATGCCCGGTGCCGTATTCGAATGTGCGCGGCCCCAGGCACGCGACCTTGCTGCCCTGTACCACGATCATCAGGCTTGGCTCGTAGATCTGCGGGCTGCTGGCGACATAACCAAACGCCGAAAGCACACGTACCTCCGGCAACGGCGTCGCGACAAACCCCGGGCGCACCGCCAGCGGCTGGATCAGGGACACAAGGGTGGCATTGCCATCCAGCACAACAGGTAAGTTCATGAGCACCGCCTGACAGAGAAACAGACAGTCATATCATCGCAGATTTGCGCCTCAGCGCCGACCCCGAACTATCAGACCGGAGGAATAGGCATGAAACACGGAGGATTCACCATAGCCGCGAAGGGCCCGTATCAGGACAATGGTTCGCCTCTCTTCCTTCACACCTTGCGAGGTCAAACATGTACACAGCTATCGGTTACGCCGCACAGTCAGCTACCGCACCCCTCGCCCCGATGACCTTCGAACGTCGCGCTCTGCGTGCCGACGACGTTGCCATCGAAATCCTTTATTGCGGCGTCTGCCACTCCGATATTCACCAGGCACGCAACGAATGGGGCATCGCCGTCTACCCGCTGATGCCGGGCCATGAAATCGTCGGTCGTGTCACTGCCACCGGCAGCAGTGCAACCCAGTACCAGGTCGGTGACATGGTCGGTGTCGGCTGCATGGTCGATTCGTGCCGCGAATGCTCGGCTTGCAAATCAGACCTCGAGCAGTATTGCCTGGAAGGCCCGACCATGACTTACGCCACGCCAGACCGCGTGGACGGCAGCAACACCATGGGCGGTTACTCGAACAGCATCGTGGTCGCCGAGCACTTTGTCGTGCGCGTCCCGGAAAAACTCGATCCGGCCGCCGCTGCACCGATTCTCTGCGCAGGTATCACCACTTATTCGCCGCTCAAGCACTACGGCGTCAAGGCTGGCGACAAGGTCGGCATTCTGGGCATGGGCGGCCTGGGCCATATGGGCATCAAGTTCGCCAAAGCCATGGGCGCTGAAGTGACCCTGTTCACTCGTTCCGCCGCCAAGGCGCAGGAAGCGCGTCGCCAGGGCGCCGATCATGTGATCGTATCCACCGACGCTGAACAGATGAAGGCTGCTGCCGGGCACTTCGACTTCCTGCTCGACACCATTCCGGTCCAGCATGACCTGAACCCCTACCTGGAAACCCTGCGTTTCGATGGCGTACATATCCTCGTCGGCCTGATCGAGCCGGTCGAGCCGCCGGTACATGCAGCCAATCTGGTGATGAGCCGTCGCGTGCTGGCCGGTTCGTTGATCGGCGGTATCGCGGAAACTCAGGAAGTACTGGATTTCTGTGCCGAGAACGACATCACCTGCGACATCGAGATGCTCGATATTCGCAACATCAACGAAGCCTACGAGCGCATGCTGGCCGGTGACGTGAAGTACCGCTTCGTGATCGACATGGCCACGCTGAAGGCCTGATCGACTGCCGATCAGCCGCCGAGATCGGCCGAGAGTTCCGCTGCGATGGTTTTGATCAGCGGAACCAGCTCGGCCATCTTCTCCAGCGGCATGTAGGGCACGGTACTGGCGACACTGATGCCGGCAACGATCTGTTTGCTGGCATCACGTACCGGCGCTGCAACACAACGGATCGACGGTTCGTTGTCCTCCAGATCGAATGCATACCCCCCTTGTACATACTCCTCGCGCCGCGCCTTCAACTGCTCCCAGGTTTGCTGCTCATGAGCAGGCCATAGCGGATTTCTACCTGTGCTCGGCATGCTGATTTCATACAGCCGTTGCCACTCGGACTGAGCACTGTCCAGCAGCAGCGCCTTGCCGATACCGGTGCGCACCAGCGGCATCCGATGCCCGACCCGCGAACGCATTTCCGGACCATTGCGACCGGGATTCTTGTGCAGATAGAGCACGTCGTCCCCTTCCCGCACTGCCAGATGCACGGTATCGCCGGTCAGCTCCGACAAGCGATCCAGATACGGCCGGGCGAGCATCGCCAGGGGCACCTCTTCACGCGCCTGAAACCCCAGCTCGATCAATTTCGGGCCAAGCAGATAGCCCACCTGAGGAACGACCCGCAGGTAACGCTCCTCGACCAGGCAACTGGCCAGGCGGTGCGTGGTACTGCGCGTGGTGCCGATCAGCCGGGCGATCTCCTTGAGGTCCCGTGCGCCACCGGCAACCGCCTGCACCACCCCCAGCCCGCGCAGCAAGGTCTGAGTCCCGGTGGGTACGGAATCCTTGCCGATGATTTTTTCAGGGGTGATCGAATCGTTGTGCATGAGAGGCCTTGCTCGGATCAAAAGGGTTCGGATCGAAAACCGGCGGCATTATCGCCGCCTGAGTCCAGAGGCGTCGACATCAGAGCTCGATACGCTCCACTTTCCCTACCAGCAGGATGTACGACAGCGCGCCCAACAGTGCCAGGGCCGAAATGTAGGTGATGGCAGGCGCGAACGAGTCTCCCGATGCCAGAAAGCCGATCACGATCGGGGTGGCGATGGCTGAGAGGTTGCCGATGAAGTTGAACGTGCCACCGGTCAGGCCCAGCAGGCGCGCCGGTGCCAGGGTCGAGACCAGCGACCAGGTGATCGACGCCAGGCCGTTGCCGAAGAACGCCAGCGCCAGAAAGGTGATCACCAGCGGCGTCGAGTCGACGAAGTTGGCACCGATGATCGAGGTCGAGATCAGCAGCCCGGCAATGATTGGCAGCTTGCGCGCAAAGCCTACGCTATGCCCGCGGCGGATCAGCCAGTCGGAGAAGAAGCCCGAGCACAACACACCGACAAACGCGGCGAGGAACGGCAACGACGCCAGCAGGCCGGACTTGATGAAGTCCATGCCCCGGTATTTCACCAGGTAGGTCGGGAACCAGGTCAGGAAAAACCACAGCGTGGAGTTCAGGCAGAACTGCCCCAGGTAGATGCCCCACAGCTTGCGTTTGCTCAACACAATGCCCAGGTCCAGCCAACTGAACGCCTGCTTCTGTTTTTCGACATCCTTCTGGATGTCCACCAGCCCGCCGCCCTCCTGGATCAGCTCGATTTCCTGCTGATTGACGCCTTTGAAATCACGTGGCTCGCGATACACCGTGTACCAGATCACCGCCCACAGCACGCCGACTCCCCCTGTGACGACAAACACCATTTGCCAGCCGTAGTGCGCCTGCAACCAGGCCAGCACCGGGGTCAGAAACGCCAGGCCGACGAACTGCCCGGAGGTATAGACGCCGATGGCAGTGGCCCGCTCGCGCTCGGGAAACCAGGTGGTGACTACGCGGCTGTTGATCGGATAGGCAGGTGCTTCCAGCGCGCCGACCGCCATGCGCAGTACGAACAGGGCGATGAAGCTGGCGGCGAAGCCGAGCATGATGGTCGCGATGGACCACAGCAGCAGGGCTGCGGTGTAGAGAATGCGTGGCGGCACGCGGTCCACCAGCCAGCCACCGGGCAGTTGCATGGCGGCGTAAGTCCAGCCGAACGCAGAAAAGATCAGCCCGACATGCACCGGGTCAAGGCCCAGTTCGGAGGTCAGCGCTGGTGCGGCAATCGACAGGTTGCTGCGGTCCAGGTAGTTGATCACCACCGTGATGAACAGCAGCACCATGATAAAGAAACGTTTGCGGGACGGCGTCACCAGGGATGCCGCACCCTCCAGAGTTCGAGTGCGCATGGAATGTAGCCTCTTGTTGGATTTATTGAGGTCTGTGTTTCGATATAACTGAGCTGAAGGCACGCCGGTTCTCGTTCCCGCGCAGAGCGCTCATCGTTATGCACCAGTGCGCTTTTGATTCTGGCCAGAGGCCGTGGGAGCGAACGTGTTCGCGAAGACATTGTTCAAACGAAACATTTTCAGAGAACACGTCGGCCTTGTCGCGAACACGTTCGCTCCTACGCCCTGCGGGCAGAAGCCTGAACGCCCATTTTCCGGGCTCTTCAGGGCTTATGTATGGCGATGAGCGCAGGGCGCCGAAACGATGGTTAGCGGAGTTGTTGTTCTACCACTCCGCAAAACTGCCATCCGCATGCCGCCAGATCGGGTTGCGCCAGCGGTGGCCGATGGCGGCGCGTTCGATGACGTACTCTTCGTTGATCTCGATGCCCAGGCCGGGGCCGTTGGGGATCTTGACCATGCCTTGGTCGTAGTCGAAGACTTCCGGGTGCTTGACGTAATCGAGCAGGTCGTTGCTTTCGTTGTAGTGAATACCCAGGCTCTGCTCCTGGATGAAGGCGTTGTAGCAAACCGCGTCCAGTTGCAGGCACGCTGCCAGCGCGATAGGCCCCAGCGGGCAATGCAGCGCCAGCGCGACGTCGTAGGCTTCGGCCATGTTGGCGATCTTGCGGGTTTCGGTAATGCCACCGGCGTGCGAGGCATCGGGCTGGATGATGTCGACGTAGCCTTCGCTCAACACGCGCTTGAAATCCCAGCGCGAGAACAGCCGTTCGCCCAGCGCAATCGGCGTACTGGTCAGCGGTGCCAACTCCTTCAGTGCTTCATAGTTCTCGCTGAGCACCGGCTCTTCGATGAACATCAGCTTGTAAGGGTCCAACTCCTTCATCAGCACCTTGGCCATCGGCTTGTGAACCCGGCCATGGAAGTCCACACCAATGCCGACATTCGGCCCAACGGCATCACGCACAGCGGCCACGTTGGCCAGCGCCAGGTCGACCTTGTCGAAGGTGTCGAGAAACTGCAGCTCTTCGGTGCCATTCATTTTCACCGCAGTAAAACCGCGCTCTACCGCCTCCTTCGCGGCGCGTGCCGTATCGGCGGGCCGATCACCGCCGATCCACGAATAGACGCGAATCTTGTCACGTACCTGACCGCCGAGCAGGTCACTGACCGACACCCCCAGCGCCTTGCCCTTGATGTCCCACAATGCCTGATCGATGCCGGCCAGCGCACTCATGTGGATCGCGCCGCCGCGGTAGAAGCCGCCGCGGTACAGCACGGTCCAGATGTCCTCGATGTTGCGCGGGTCCTTGCCGATCAGGTAGTCGGAAAGCTCTTCCACCGCAGCAGCAACCGTGTGCGCGCGGCCTTCGACCACTGGCTCGCCCCAGCCGACAACGCCCTCGTCGGTCTCGACCTTGAGGAAGCACCAGCGCGGCGGAACGATGAACGTGGTGAGTTTGGTGATTTTCATGGGTGCGGTTTCTCTTGTTGATTCTCTTGTTGGATAGCGGCTGCTGCACGGCGGCGTCTGCTGCGCCGTTCAGTCTGCAAGCGCTGCGCTGTGCTGCTTCCAGGCCGCCACATAAGCCTGGGCACGCTCGGTGACATCTGCGACGCTCATGCCGGGTTTGAACAGCCCGGAGCCCAGGCCAAAACCCTTCACGCCGGCGTCGAGAAATACCTTCATGTTGTCCGGCGAAATCCCCCCGACCGGCAGCAGAATCGTGCCCTTGGGCAGGACAGCCAGCCACGCCTTGACCACCGCCGGCGACATCTGCTCGGCAGGAAACAGCTTGAGCACATCAGCGCCTTCGGCCAGCGCGGCAAAGGCTTCGGTCGGCGTCGCAACCCCTGGCGACAGGAACAGCCCGGCCGCCTTGGCCGCACGCAGCACCTTGACATCGCTGTGCGGCATGACAATCACCTGCCCGCCGGCGTCCTTGACCTGAGTCACCTGTTCAGCGGTGAGCACGGTGCCAGCACCGATCAGGCAATCGGCAGGCAACTGCTGACGCAACAGGCGGATGCTGTCGAACGGTTGCGGGGAGTTGAGCGGCACTTCGATGACCCGAAACCCCGCCTCGTACAGCACATCGCCCATGGCAGGCGCTTCTTCGGGGCGCAGGCCGCGCAGAATCGCGACCAGACCATTTTCTTTCAATGCTTGCTTGAGCATGTCAAACCTCTCGAATGTGTTGGGACGAGCGGCGCGCGATCAGGCCGGCCTGAACGGCGACCTGCCAGAGGCCGCGCTCGGTCGCCTGCTCGGCCAATGTCACCCCGGGAAAGCCACAAACGGCCAGCCCGCGCGCATAGCGCGTGCACAGCGAATCGCTACCGATGAGGATCACCGCAGGCAATTGTTCGTGGTTGTGCAGATGCAGCCTGGCGATGGCGCCCAGTTCATGGCCAATCAACAGGCCGGAAAGATAGTCAGATTGCGCACTGGCAGCCAATTGCCCGGTCAGGCCGAGCGTTCGTGTGCTGAAAATCGTCGACAGCGGCCCCGCAGAGCCCGCGTCGGCAAGGGCAATCGACAAGCCGCGGTCAAACGCCTGCTCGTCGAACGCCTCCGAAGGCTGCATGGTGCGTCCCAGAATGGTGTGCGCGCAGAGCGCGGCGTAGACCTCGCCGGTCATGAAGGTATCGAAGTGAACGATGCGACCCCGTTCTACCTGCACCCATTTGGAGTGGCTGCCGGGCAGACCGATCAGCAGAGGCTGGCTGCCCTGCCCGTCTTCGCGCCCTGCCAGCACACCCAGCACCTGGGTTTCTTCGCCACGCATGACGTTGGGCAGGGTCGAGCGCTGCAGGACGCCGGGGATGATGTGCACCGTCACGCCGCGCACGCTGCGCACCGTCTGCAACGCTGCGCTCAGCTCATTGACGCTGGCCGGCGTTTCCCGGTAAGCCGCCTCGCGCCAGCCCTGTGCGCTGCCGACCATGCCACAGGCAATCACCTGCAGGTCCGGCTGGGCATCGAGCCAGTCGCCGCACGCCTGGTCAAAGGCCAACTCGAAACCGTCACTGCAGAACTGCCCCGCGATCAGCCGCGGCGTGGTCGGCAACTGCATGATGCCCGCGCTCAATGCGCGCTGTTCCAGTACCTGGCCGTGTTCGCCAAGTCGATAAGCACGAAGTGAGGTTGTCCCCCAATCGAGCGCGATCAATTGCGCCTGCATTGCGTCACCTGTTGTTTTTTTGGAAGTGAGTGCAGGACGACTATAAACCTGTTGTTACACTTATCTCAATATGTAAATTTCAATCCCATATATAGGGATTAAGGGCGATCAATCAAAAGTATCAGGCATTAAAAAACCCGCCTTCCTTTCGGAAAGCGGGTTTGCTGTAAAACCGAGCCTCAACGCTCCAGCAGGATTCTCAGCATGCGACGCAGCGGCTCCGCAGCGCCCCACAACAGCTGGTCACCCACGGTAAAAGCGCCCAGGTACTGCGAACCCATGTTCAGTTTGCGCAAGCGCCCCACGGGAATGCTCATGGTCCCGGTCACCGCCGTCGGGCTCAGCTCATGCATGCTGGCTTCGCGATTGTTCGGCACCAGCTTGACCCACGGGTTGTGCTGGCTGATCAACCCTTCGATGTCCGCAATCGGCACATCCTTGTTGAGCTTGATGGTCAGCGCCTGACTGTGGCAGCGCATGGCGCCGATGCGCACGCAGATGCCGTCCACCGGGATCGGGCTCTTGAAGCGACCGAGGATCTTGTTGGTCTCGGCCTGGCCTTTCCACTCTTCGCGGCTCTGGCCGTTTGGCAGCGCCTTGTCGATCCACGGGATCAGGCTGCCCGCCAGTGGCACACCGAAGTTCTCGGTAGGGAACGACTCGCTGCGCATGGCTTCAGCCACCTTGCGGTCGATATCCAGAATGGCGCTGGCCGGGTTGGCCAGATCATCGGCCACCGAGGCATGTACCGCGCCCATCTGCCTGATCAGCTCACGCATGTTCTGCGCGCCGGCGCCGGAGGCTGCCTGATAGGTCATGACATTCATCCACTCGACCAGACCGGCATCGAACAGGCCGCCCAGCCCCATCAGCATCAGGCTGACGGTGCAGTTGCCACCGATATAGTTCTTGGTGCCCGCGTCCAGTTGCTGGTCGATAACCTTGCGGTTGACCGGATCCAGCACGATGACCGCGTCATCCTGCATGCGCAGGCTGGACGCCGCATCGATCCAGTAACCCTGCCAGCCCGCTTCGCGCAGCTTGGGGAACACCTCATTGGTGTAGTCGCCACCCTGGCAGGTCAGCACCACGTCCAGGGTTTTCAGCTCGTCGATGCTGTAGGCGTCTTTCAGGGGCGCAACATCCTTGCCCACCGAAGGCGCCTGGCCACCGACATTGGAAGTAGTGAAGAACACCGGCTCAATGAGATCGAAGTCCTGCTCTTCCCGCATCCGCTGCATGAGCACGGAACCGACCATGCCACGCCAACCGATCAGACCTACACGTTTCATCGCAACTACACCTTGAATAAAAGTGGGACCGCCGCTCTGCGCGTACACAGCAGGCGGCGGGCCAGAGAGATTACAGATTCCGCAGCGCGGCGACTACCGCATCGCCCATTTCCTGCGTACCGACTTTGACTTTGCCTTCCGACCAGATGTCGCCGGTGCGGATACCCTGATCCAGAACCAGGCTGACAGCCTTTTCGATGGCGTCGGCCGCATCGGTCAGATTGAAGCTGTAACGCAGCATCATCGACACCGACAGAATGGTCGCCAACGGGTTGGCAATGCCTTTGCCGGCGATGTCCGGCGCCGAGCCGTGACATGGCTCGTACATGCCTTTGTTGGCCGTGTCCAGCGAGGCCGACGGCAGCATGCCGATGGAGCCGGTGAGCATCGACGCCTGATCGGAGAGGATGTCGCCGAACAGGTTGTCGGTCACGATCACATCGAACTGCTTGGGTGCACGCACCAGTTGCATGGCGGCATTGTCGACGTACATGTGGCTCAGTTCGACTTCAGGGTAATCCTTGGCGACCTGCTCGACGATTTCACGCCACAGCTGGCTGGACGCGAGTACGTTGGCCTTGTCCACCGAGCAGAGCTTCTTGCCACGCACCATGGCCATATCGAAACCGACCCTGGCAATGCGGCGGATCTCGCTTTCGCTGTACGGCAGCGTGTCGTAGGCCTGACGCTCGCCATTATCCAGCACCCGCGTACCGCGTGGCGCACCGAAGTAGATACCACCGGTCAGCTCGCGAACGATCAGGATATCCAGGCCGGCGACGATTTCCGGCTTCAGGCTCGACGCGTCGGCCAGTTGCGGATACAGGATCGCCGGACGCAGGTTGCCGAACAGGCCCAGTTGCGAACGGATTTTCAGCAGACCGCGCTCAGGACGGATGTCACGCTCGATGGTGTCCCATTTCGGGCCGCCGACTGCACCGAGCAGCACGGCGTCGGCCGCACGGGCACGATCCAGGGTTTCATCGGCCAGCGGCACGCCGTGCTTGTCGATGGCCGCGCCACCGATCACGTCGTGGGTCAATTCAAACCCCAGTTGATACTTTTCGTTGGCCAGCTCCAGCACCTTGACCGCTTCGGTCATGATTTCCGGACCAATACCATCACCTGGGAGAATCAGAATCTGCTTGCTCATAACATCCTCGATTTTGTGCATCGGCGTCTTTGACAACGCCTGCTTGAAACGCTCAATACCACAGAAAATTTAGCGTCCGGCCAAAACACTTTTGCCAGCAAGGCGCAATTGCACCTTACTGGCAAACATGCAGCATCCGCTGTTGATCGATCAGTCGCGGAACAGCCATGGCTGGCTGGCGCGGTGCCTGCTCTCGAAACCGGCGATTGCCTCAGCGTCCATCAGCGTCAGGCCGATGTCATCCAGGCCATTGAGCAGGCAATGCTTGCGGAACGCATCGATTTCGAAGCTTAGGACCTTGCCATCCGGACGGGTCACGGTCTGCGCCTGCAGATCGATATTCAACTGATAGCCGGGCGTGGCTTCCACCTGCTTGAACAGTTGATCGACGTCTTCTTCGGACAGGATGATCGGCAACAAGCCGTTCTTGAAGCTGTTGTTGAAGAAGATGTCCGCGTAGCTCGGCGCGATGATTGCGCAGAAACCGTACTCTTCCAGTGCCCACGGGGCGTGTTCGCGGCTGGAGCCGCAGCCGAAGTTTTCCCGGGCCAACAGCACGCTGGCACCCTGGTAACGCTCGTGGTTGAGGACGAAGTCAGGGTTCAACGGACGCTTGGAGTTATCCTGGTAAGGCTGCCCCACGTCCATATAACGCCATTCATCGAACAGGTTCGGGCCGAAGCCGGTGCGCTTGATCGACTTGAGAAACTGCTTGGGAATGATCTGGTCGGTGTCGACATTGGCACGATCCAGAGGAGCGACCAGGCCATGATGCTGGGTAAAGGCTTTCATAGAGGACTCCTCAGTGCTGGATCAGGTCGCGAACATCGATGAAACGGCCATTGACCGCAGCGGCAGCGGCCATTGCCGGGCTCACCAGATGCGTCCGGCCACCGGCCCCCTGACGACCTTCGAAGTTACGGTTGGAAGTCGACGCGCAGTGCTCGCCGGACCCCAGGCGGTCCGGATTCATCGCCAGGCACATGGAGCAGCCCGGTTCGCGCCATTCAAAGCCAGCATCGATGAACACCTTGTCCAGCCCTTCCTTCTCGGCCTGCTCCTTGATCAGCCCCGAGCCCGGCACCACGATGGCCTGCTTGATGGTCGTGGCCACCTTGCGGCCCTTGGCAACATCGGCCGCAGCACGCAGGTCTTCGATACGCGAGTTGGTGCAGGAACCGATGAATACCCGGTCCAGCTGGATATCGGTAATCGGCTGATTGGCTTTCAGGCCCATGTACTTGAGCGCACGCTCGATGGAGCCACGCTTGACCAGATCCGGCTCTTGCGCAGGGTCCGGCACGTTCTGATCGACCGCCAGGACCATTTCCGGCGAAGTGCCCCAGCTGACCTGCGGCTTGATCTGTGCGGCATCCAGCCTGACCACGGTATCGAACACAGCGTCCGGGTCGGACACCAAGTCCTTCCAGGCTTCGACAGCGAGGTCCCACTCCGCGCCCTTGGGTGCGAACGGACGGCCTTTGACGTACTCGACGGTCTTCTCGTCGGTGGCCACCATGCCGACCCGGGCACCCGCTTCGATGGACATGTTGCAGATGGTCATACGGCCTTCGATCGACAGGTCGCGAATCGCGCTGCCGGCGAACTCGATGGCGTAACCGTTACCGCCTGCCGTGCCGATCTTGCCGATCACCGCCAGAACGATGTCCTTGGCCGTCACGCCGAAGGGCAATTGCCCTTCGACCGACACCAGCATGTTCTTCATTTTCTTGGCGACCAGGCACTGGGTGGCGAGCACGTGCTCGACCTCGGAAGTGCCGATGCCGTGGGCCAGCGCACCGAAGGCGCCGTGGGTAGAGGTGTGCGAGTCGCCGCAGACCACGCTCATGCCTGGCAGGGTTGCACCCTGCTCCGGGCCGATCACGTGAACGATGCCCTGGCGCGGATCATTCATCTTGAATTCGGTGATGCCGTATTCGTCGCAGTTATCGTCGAGGGTCTGCACCTGCAAGCGCGACACCTGATCCTCGATGGCACCGATGCCACCCTTGCGTTCGGCCGTGGTCGGCACGTTGTGGTCAGGCGTGGCGATGATCGAGTCGATCCGCCACGGCTTGCGCTTCGCCAGCCGCAGACCTTCGAACGCCTGCGGCGAGGTCACTTCATGGATGATATGGCGGTCAATGTAAATCAGCGCCGAACCGTCGTCGCGCTGTTTGACCAAATGCGAATCCCAGAGCTTGTCGTAGAGCGTTTTCCCGGCCATCGGACGTACTTCCTCATCAGCTTGTTTCTATGCCTTGGGCAATCGTTGCGATGACCCCTTGGCTTGTGCGGTCATCCTATGGAATATGCTTAAATAACTCAAATTCATAATTTTCATACTTTGGATAACCAACTGGAATCCGACCATGGACCTGGCCAACCTCAATGCCTTTATCGCCATCGCTGAAACGGGCAGTTTCTCCGGGGCAGGCGAACGCCTTTACCTGACCCAGCCGGCCATCAGCAAACGCATTGCCGGTCTGGAGCAGCAACTCAACGTACGCCTGTTCGATCGCCTGGGCCGCGAAGTCAGTCTGACCGAGGCCGGACGCGCCCTGTTGCCGCGCGCCTACCAGATTCTCAACGTGCTGGATGACACACGCCGGGCCCTGACCAACCTGACCGGGGAAGTCACCGGGCGGCTGACTCTGGCGACCAGCCACCACATCGGCCTGCACCGTTTGCCGCCGATATTGCGCGCCTTTACCCGCACTTACCCGAAGGTTGCACTGGACATCCAGTTCCTGGATTCGGAAATTGCTTATGAAGAAATTCTTCACGGGCGCGCCGAGTTGGCAGTCATTACACTGGCGCCCGAGCCGCATACGCTGATCCGCGCCGTGCCCGTCTGGGACGATCCGCTGGATTTCGTCGCGGCCCCCGAGCACCCGCTGGCCAACAGCGGCCCGATGAAGCTGGAGGATATTGTGCGCTATCCGGCGGTATTTCCCGGCGGTAACACGTTTACCCATCATATTGTCAGCGGATTGTGCGAGGCTCAGGGCCTCAAGCCCAACATCGCGATGAGCACCAACTATATGGAGACCATAAAAATGATGGTTTCCATCGGCCTGGCCTGGAGCGTTCTGCCGCGCACCATGCTCGACGAACAGGTGGCGCGCATCCCGCTGCCGGGCGTACAGCTCAATCGCCAGCTAGGCTACATCCTGCACACCGAACGCACGCTCTCAAATGCGGCACGGGCATTCATGAAACTGCTCGATGCGCAGACACAGTGAACAGATGCTGCAGCAGGCCGCAGGCAGATCGCTCTGGCCGCCCTATCGATCAAAGGCTCGGATAACATGCCCAACCCACCGGATAACGCCGTGCCGAATGTTGCCGCACAGTCGGTCTCTGCTAGGTTGCCGCTGACAGACGCAGAGCGGATCCTGCAGGAAACCCGTGATCGCCTGGAGCTGGCACTGGAACTGGCGCAAATGGGCACCTGGGATCTGGATATCGTCCGCAACCGGCTGCAAGCCTCAGCACGCGCGGCGCTGCTGCACGGCATGCCGGCAATGCCCTTCAATGAGTCTGGCGGGCAGTTCTTCGGCAGCCTGCCCGGCGAAGAACGCCGCCGAATGCGCGCGCTCTATGCCGCGGCGCTCGAAACCGGGCAGGACTGCCTGCAAGTCACTTACCGGTTCCGGCTGAAAAACGGCACGTCACGCCTGCTTGAGAGCCGCGCGCGGATTTACCGGGATGAACAGGGCCAGCCCGTCAGGCTGTCCGGCACACTGCTGGACATTACCCAGCAGTGTGCTCAGGTCGCACTGGAGGCCAGCGAGGAGAAATTTGCCAAGGCGTTTCATTCAAGTCCCGACTCGATCACCATCACTGAAATCGACTCGGGCCGCTATGTCGAGGTCAACGATGGCTTCAGCCGCCTGACCGGTTTCAGCGCCCAGGAAGTGCTCGGCCGTACAGCGCATGAAGTCGGCATCTGGACCGACACCTTGCAGCGCGAACACATGCTTGAAGAACTGCGCCAGAAAGGCCGCGTGCATCATCGTGAAATGAACGGGCGAGACAAGCACGGTGCGCCCCTGGTGCTGGATATATCGGTCGAGTTCATCACCCTGAACAACACCGCCTGCCTGCTGATGAATGCCCGCGACATCGGCGAACTCAAAAATGCCCAGGCGCAGATCCAGCACCTGGCTTATCACGATCCACTGACCGGGCTGCCCAATCGCGCGCTGTTGCTCGACCGCCTCAGCCAGCAAGTGTCGCTGCTCCAGCACCAGAATCTGCGCGGCGCCCTGTTGTTTCTCGATCTGGACCATTTCAAGCACATCAATGACTCGCTCGGCCATCCGGTAGGCGACAGCGTTTTAAGCATCATCGCCGCGCGCCTGGAAGCCAGCGTGCGCCAGGAAGACACCGTGGCACGCCTCGGCGGCGACGAATTCGTGGTATTGATCTGCGGCCTGGAAGGCTCGCAGGACGAGGTCACCCGGCAAGTCCGGGAGCTGGCCGACAACCTGCGCAACCTGCTGGCCGAGCCGATGTTTCTCGACGGCCATCGTCTGCAGGTCACGCCGAGCATCGGCGTGGTGCTGATTCCGGATGATGGCCTGACCCCGGCCGATCTGCTCAAGCGCGCCGATATTGCCCTGTATCGGGCCAAGGATTGCGGGCGTAACGCCTCACAGTTTTTCCACGTATCCATGCAACAGGCCGTCAGCCAGCGCCTGCGCCTGGAAAATGACTTGCGCCTGGCGCTGACCCGCAACGAATTTCACCTGCACTTCCAGGCCCAGGTCGACTGTCGTAACGAATACATCACAGGGGCCGAGGCCCTGCTGCGCTGGCAACACCCCGAATACGGCCTGCTGGCGCCCGATCAGTTCGTGCAGATACTTGAAGAAAGCGGGATGATTCTGGAGGTCGGCAGCCATATTCTGAACGAGGCCTGTAAAACCGGTGGCCTGCTGTTAAAGCAAGGGCTGATCCCGGAAAACAGATTCCTGATGGGCGTCAATATCAGCCCGCGACAGTTTCTGCAGCACGATTTCATCGAGCGCGTGGAACGCAGCCTGACCCTGCATCAGTTGCCTGCATCCATGCTCAAGCTGGAAATCACCGAAGGTATCGTCATCCAGAACCTGGACGACACCATCCTCAAGATGCTCAGCCTCAAGGCACTGGGCGTCAGCTTTGCGATGGACGACTTCGGCACCGGCTACTCGTCCCTGACCTATCTCAAGCGCTTACCGGTGGATACGCTGAAGATCGACCAGTCCTTCGTCCAGGACGCTACCAGTGATCCCAACGACGCAGAAATCATCCGTGCCATCGTCGCCATGGCGCAGAGTCTCAACCTGAACGTGATCGCTGAAGGCGTTGAAACCTCAGAGCAGTTGGCGTTTCTGGAAAAAGTCGGCTGCTACACCTATCAAGGCTATCTGTTCAGCGAACCGCTGCCAGGCCCGCAGTTCGAGTCCCTGCTGGAGCTCAGGGGGCCTGCGCAGCAAACCGCACATCAGGACTGAAAAAAGGAAGGCGCCCCGCAGGCGCCTTCCCCGTTACATGCCGCTGACTCAACATCACCTGTCGGATCAGTTTTCCAGCGCTTTCTGGCTATTGAGCGGAATGCGTTTTGGTTTCGCTTCTTCCGGCACGTTGCGCACCAGGTCAATATTCAGCAGACCGTGAGACAGATCGGCCCCTTTGACTTCGATATTGTCCGCCAGCCTGAATGACAGCTTGAATTCACGCCGGGCAATACCCTGATGCAGATACGTCACGTTTTCGGCTTCTTGCTCGCGCTTGTTGCCGATCACGGTCAGCACACCTTTTTCAACCTGCAACTCGAGATCCTGCTCTTGCATGCCTGCTGCAGCAATCACGATTCGATAATGGTCATCGGTGTGCCGCTCGACGTTGTAGGGCGGATAGCCGCTGGTTGTCTCATTTCGCGCCGCCGACTCGAAGAGGTCGTTGAAGCGGTCGAATCCCACTGAGTTGCGAAACAGTGGAGCCAGAGAAAATGCAGTAGCCATAACAATTCTCCTGTTTATCAGCGAGTGGTTTACGCGACCCGTGTTCGGCATCGCTTGATCACCAAAGTAGGGACAGCCATTCGCTTTTCAAGAGACTTTTTTCAGGATTTTTTTGGCCGTTCGTCGGGATCAGCTTCTGGGTAAGCAACCGGGCGCGCAACCCAGCAATACGCTGATGCGATTGCAGTCGGTTTCGCGGCGCAATGTATTGAACATGAGAGTCGCCTCGGGGTAGCTTTTGGTCAGCAGCACCAGCCACTGCTTGAGCCGGCCCGGCGCCTGAATCAGTGTCATCTTCGCCAGACAGTCCTGCCAGAAGACCCGCAGCATCGGCTGCAACTCGTCCCAGGTCATGGGCACGACCTCTTCGCCCTTCTGCGCTGCAGCGATCTGCCGGGCCAGATCAGGACGCGCCACCAGACCGCGACCGATCATGATGTCCCGCGCACCGCAGATTTCACGGCAACGGCGCCAATCCTCAACGGTCCAGATTTCCCCGTTGGCGACCACCGGGACATTGACCACTTCCTGGATGCGCGCAATCCACTCCCAGTGCGCGGGAGGCTTGTAGCCGTCGACCTTGGTGCGCGCATGAACGACGATTTGCTCTGCCCCGCCGTCAGCCAGCGCTCTGGCGCAGTCCAGCGCGCCATCGGTGTTTTCGTACCCCAGGCGCATCTTGGCGGTAACGGGGATAGGTCTGGGCACGGCACGGCGCACCTGGCTGACGATCGAGTGCAGCAGTTCCGGCTCCTTGAGCAGGATTGCGCCGCCCCGCGAGCGGTTGACGGTCTTGGCCGGGCAGCCGAAGTTGAGGTCCAGCACGGGTGCACCCAACTCGCAGGCGAACGCGGCGTTTTCGGCCAGGCACACCGGGTCAGAGCCCAGCAACTGAAGGCGCAACGGCGTGCCTGCGTCAGTTTTCGCGCCCTGGTGAAATTCCGATGCGTACTTGTAGAAGTAATGCGCTGGCATCAAACGCTCGGACACCCGGATGAATTCGGTCACGCACCAGTCGATGCCGCCGACTTTCGTCAGCACATTACGCAGGATGTCGTCGACCAACCCCTCCATGGGCGCCAGAGCAATTTGCATGGGTCACACTCGAAAAAAAGTCCGGCAGTTTACTGCCCGGCGTGCGGATTGGGAACGGCGCTGTCAGAGATGGCTGCGCCGTAGCCCTCGATGAACTCGGCAGGCATACGCTTGGGCTTACCAGTGGACAGTTCGATGCAGACAAAGGTGGTTTGCGCGCGCAGCAAGGTCAGGTTGTCGGCAGGACGCTTGAGCTGAAAGCAGCGGGTCATTTTCAGGCGGCGATCCCAGTCGACGATCCAGGTCGCCAATTGCAGCTCGTCGTTCTCGTAGGCGCTGGCAAGGTAGTCGATCTCATGCCTGACCACCGCCATCGCCCGATCCAGACGCCGGTATTCGGTAAGGTCCAGCCCGAGGAACTGCGAATGACGCCAGGCACAGCGCTCCAGCCAGGACACATAAACAGCGTTATTGGCATGCCCCAGCCCGTCGATGTCTTCGGCGGCGACGTTCAGATCGATGACAAACGGCGTTGCCCGGTCCCAGACCATGCGTGCTCCTGCTTGAGTGGATGTAATTGGCGGGAGTGTAGCGGGTCATGGCGCGCGTTCACACGCGTTGGCATGAAAAGCGCCCCTCCGAACGCCTTTTGCTCTTCACGCTACAGCGCTCAGAGTCATACACAAGTCTGGATAAGCCCGGATAAAAGGCCTGAAACCGTACGTGCAGACTGGACACAGACCTGTGGGAGTCAGCTTGCTCACGAAGACGATGCATCCAACCCCTATTTCCTGGGGGCTATACCGGCCTCTTCGCGAGCAAGCTCGCTCCCACAAGATTTGTGTATAACCAAGAGGGCTACAGCGCGAGGATGTAGTTCGCGGCGCACTGCGTTGCGAACACATAGAGGACGCGGAGTGTCCTGAACGGCATGCCAACGCAGTATCGGCACGAGAGTCGGTTACAGTTGAGTGTGGCAATAGATAAAAACAGAAAGGAAGGATTTTTCAAACCCTGAAAAAACAAAAGGGCCATTCAATAATCGAATGACCCTTGGTCCCGCAGAGCGGGAAATCGTGGCGTCCCCTAGGGGACTCGAACCCCTGTTACCGCCGTGAAAGGGCGGTGTCCTAGGCCACTAGACGAAGGGGACACAAAACCTTCAGTCAGGTTCATCGAACGATGAACCCTGGCAAAATTGGTGGAGCTTAGCGGGATCGAACCGCTGACCTCCTGCATGCCATGCAGGCGCTCTCCCAGCTGAGCTAAAGCCCCGGATTTACGCCTCTCGGCGGAGATCAACCTTCCGGCATCCCTCGGTGAAACTGGCGTCCCCTAGGGGACTCGAACCCCTGTTACCGCCGTGAAAGGGCGGTGTCCTAGGCCACTAGACGAAGGGGACACAACCTTCTTGCAAAACAAACGGTCGCTGGATCCGCTTGTTTCACATCATTTCAGAGCAGTGTAGCAGCACTCTGAAATGCTAAATTTGGTGGAGCTTAGCGGGATCGAACCGCTGACCTCCTGCATGCCATGCAGGCGCTCTCCCAGCTGAGCTAAAGCCCCGNGTTACCGCCGTGAAAGGGCGGTGTCCTAGGCCACTAGACGAAGGGGACAAAACCTTCTTGCAAAACAAACGGTCGCTGGATCCGCTTGTTTCACATCATTTCAGAGCAGTGTAGCAGCACTCTGAAATGCTAAATTTGGTGGAGCTTAGCGGGATCGAACCGCTGACCTCCTGCATGCCATGCAGGCGCTCTCCCAGCTGAGCTAAAGCCCCGGATTTACGCCTCTCGGCGGAGATCAACCTTCCGGCATCCCTCGGTGAAACTGGCGTCCCCTAGGGGACTCGAACCCCTGTTACCGCCGTGAAAGGGCGGTGTCCTAGGCCACTAGACGAAGGGGACGCAAAACCTTCAGTCAGGTTCATCGAACGATGAACCCTGGCAAAATTGGTGGAGCTTAGCGGGATCGAACCGCTGACCTCCTGCATGCCATGCAGGCGCTCTCCCAGCTGAGCTAAAGCCCCACATCAGTGGACGGGGCGCATATTAAGCGTGAGTGACAGGGCTGTCAAATTTATTTTCTACAATTTGCAAAGTTTTTTGTCGGTAATACAACCACTTACCTTTCAACCCCCGGAAAACCGGGGGCGATTCACAGGAACAGGTAATGCCTCAGGCAATCGAGCCCAGCAGCTTTTCCCATTCCTTGTTTTCTTTCTTGGAAACGCCGCCCAGCAAATCGAGGGCCTGACGCAGGCGGAAGCGAGTCAGGTCCGGGCCGAGGATTTCCATCGCATCGGTCACCGAGACCGAGTTGGCCTGACCGGTGATCGCAGCGAACATCAATGGCATGGCGTCTCGCAGCTTGAGCTCGAGATGCTCGACCACGGCCTGAATGCAGCCCATGATCCGGTCCTTCTCCCACTGACGCAGCGATTCCAGCTTCCACAGGATCAACTGAATCACCTGGCGCACCTGCTCCGGAGACAGCTTCTTGTGTTCGAAGAGCTTCACATCAGGCGTGACGTCACCTGCAAAGAAGAAGCCGGCCAGCGGTGCAACCTGACTGAAGGTCTCTACCCTGCCCTGCACGTGCGGTGCGATCTTCATCATGTAGTCAGGGTTCAGCGCCCAGGTCTTCAGACGCGAGGCAAACTCCTCGACCGGCAGATCACGCAGCCATTGGCCATTGAGCCAGGACAGCTTTTCTATATCAAAAATCGGCCCGCCCAGCGAAACACGCGACAGGTCGAAGTTGTCGACCATCTCCTGCAAGGAGAACTTTTCGCGCTCGTCAGGCATCGACCAGCCCATACGCCCCAGGTAGTTGAGCATCGCCTCGGGCATGAAGCCCATGCGCTCGTAGAAGGTCACCGACGTGGGGTTCTTGCGCTTGGACAGCTTGCTCTTGTCGGGGTTACGCAGCAGCGGCATGTAGCACAGCTGCGGCTTGTCCCAGCCGAAGTACTCGTACAGCAGGATCAGTTTGGGTGCCGATGGCAGCCATTCTTCGCCGCGCAGTACGTGGGTGATGCCCATCAGGTGGTCATCGACGACGTTGGCGAGGAAGTAGGTCGGCAGGCCGTCTGTCTTCATCAGGACCTGCATGTCCATGCGGTCCCACGGGATTTCGACTTCGCCACGCAGCATGTCAGGGACGACGCAGACGCCTTCGGTCGGCACTTTCATGCGGATCACGTGTGGCTCGCCGGCATCCAGGCGGCGCTGGACTTCTTCCTTGGAGAGCAGCAAGGCGCGACCGTCATAGCGCGGGGTTTCGCCCCTGGCCTGCTGTTCGGCGCGCATCTGGTCCAGCTCTTCGGCGGTGCAGAAGCACGGGAAGGCATGGCCCATGTCGACCAGTTGCTGCGCGTATTTCTTATAGATGTCGCCGCGCTCGCTTTGGCGGTATGGGCCATGCGGACCACCGACGTCGGGGCCTTCGCTCCAGTCGATGCCCAGCCAGCGCAGTGCGTCGAAGATCTGCTGTTCGGACTCGCGGGTAGAGCGCAGTTGATCGGTGTCTTCAATGCGCAGGATGAACTCGCCGCCGTGCTGTTTGGCAAAGCAGTAGTTGAACAGCGCGATGTAGGCCGTGCCGACGTGGGGGTCGCCTGTGGGCGATGGCGCGATGCGGGTACGAACGGTGGTCATGGAAAATCCCGAATTAGGTCGATCAAGCGCAGAATGTTAACAGGCCGGGGGCATGAGGCTCCAGCAACAAAGGCAATTGCCCGGACGCCTCTCGTTCCGCAAGCTCCGCGTCCGGAGTTGTAAACAAATTCAGCTGATTATCGTGCCAGTGCTCCGCGTGGGCATGCAGTTCGTGACGCTCTGCGTCACACGGCGGTTTTTCTTTGTCAGGTAAATGGGGGTTCGACTCAGGTCACCTTTTCGCCCCTCGGCGAGTCACTTCGAAGGGGCCAAAGTGACCAAAGCCCCCTGCTCCGTTTCCGGCCCGACTTCGTCGGGATCCTTCGCCCTGACACTGATCCGGGGGTCGCCGCACCGGCATGAGAGGTGGCGTGTCCAATGCTTCAAACCGCCAGCAACCGCTCGCGCAGTTTGCCGATTTCGTCGCGCATTTGTGCGGCGGCTTCGAATTCCAGGTCGCGGGCCAGTTGGTACATTTTTTCTTCCAGTTGGCGAATGCGTTTGTTGATCTCGCTCGGCGAGCGCAGTTCGTTTTCGTAGCGGGCGTTTTCTTCGGCGGCTTTGGCCATGCCTTTGCGTTTTTTGCTGCGCGAGCCGGGGACGGTGGCGCCTTCCATGATATCGGCGACGTCCTTGAACACACCTTTGGGGGTGATGCCATGTTCCAGGTTGAACGCCAATTGCTTCTCGCGTCGCCGCTCGGTCTCGCCGATGGCGCGCTCCATCGAGCCGGTAATCCGGTCGGCATACAGAATCGCCCGACCATTGAGGTTACGTGCCGCCCGGCCAATGGTCTGGATCAGCGAACGGTCGGAGCGCAGGAAGCCTTCCTTGTCGGCATCGAGAATTGCCACCAGCGACACTTCCGGCATGTCCAGGCCTTCGCGCAGCAGGTTGATGCCCACCAGCACATCGAACGTCCCCAGGCGCAGGTCGCGGATGATTTCGACACGTTCCACCGTATCGATGTCCGAGTGCAGGTAACGCACGCGCACCCCGTGGTCGCTCAGGTAGTCGGTCAAATCCTCGGACATGCGCTTGGTCAGCGTGGTGACCAGCACCCGCTCTTCCAGCGCGGCGCGCTTGTGGATTTCCGACAGCAGATCATCGACCTGGGTCAGCGCCGGACGAATCTCGATCTGCGGGTCCACCAGGCCGGTCGGACGCACCACCTGCTCGACGATACGCCCGGCGTGCTCGGCCTCGTAGTTACCCGGGGTCGCCGAGACGAAAATGGTCTGCGGGCTGATCGCCTCCCACTCGTCGAAACGCATCGGGCGGTTATCCAGTGCCGATGGCAGACGGAAGCCGTACTCGACCAGGGTTTCCTTACGCGAACGGTCACCTTTGTACATCGCGCCGACCTGCGGCACGCTGACGTGGGACTCGTCGATCACCAGCAAGGCATCCGGTGGCAGGTAATCGAAAAGGGTTGGCGGCGGCGCACCGGAAGGACGGCCCGACAGGTAGCGCGAGTAGTTTTCGATACCGTTGCAGTAGCCCAGCTCCAGCATCATTTCCAGATCGAAACGGGTGCGCTGCTCCAGACGCTGAGCTTCCACCAGTTTGTTCTGGCTGCGCAGGTATTCGAGGCGCTCCTGCAGCTCGACCTTGATCCCTTCCATCGCCTCGATCAGCGTCTCGCGCGGGGTGACGTAGTGGCTTTTCGGGTAGAAGGTGAAGCGCGGCAGCTTGCGAATCACCTCGCCGGTCAGCGGATCGAACGCCGACAGGCTCTCGACCTCGTCATCGAACAGCTCGACCCGGATCGCTTCCAGATCGGATTCGGCCGGGTAGATATCGATCACATCACCGCGCACCCTGAACGTCGCACGGGCAAAGTCCATGTCGTTACGGGTGTACTGCAGGTCGGCGAGGCGGCGCAGCAAGGCACGCTGATCGAGTTTGTCGCCACGATCGATGTGCATGACCATGCGCAGATAGGTTTCCGGACTGCCCAGGCCGTAGATGCACGACACCGTGGTGACGATGATCGCATCCTTGCGCTCCAGCAGCGCCTTGGTTGCGGACAGACGCATCTGTTCGATGTGGTCGTTGATCGAGGCATCCTTCTCGATGAAGGTGTCGGACGACGGCACGTAAGCTTCCGGCTGGTAGTAGTCGTAGTAGGAAACGAAGTACTCCACGGCGTTGTTCGGGAAAAACGCCTTGAATTCGCCATACAACTGCGCCGCCAGGGTCTTGTTCGGTGCCAGCACCAGCGTTGGACGCTTGATCTGGGAAATCACGTTGGCGATGCTGAACGTCTTGCCCGACCCGGTCACCCCGAGCAGGGTCTGGTGCGCGAGCCCGGCGTCGATCCCTTCGACCAGTTGGCGAATGGCCTCGGGCTGATCGCCGGCTGGCTCAAAGCGGGTAACGAGCTGGAACTCGGACATAACTGACCTCTTGAATGGTGCGCGTGTGACGGGGTTCGCGTGAAACCTTCCGCGACCTGACCGCCTCGACGGCACAACTGGAAATATTCGTCGGCGCATGACGGCGCGCAACGACGAAATCATCGCAAACAGCCGTTCCCGCCGGGAAGCAGGCGTGCGATGTTTTGAAGTGATGGCTAATAGATGGAGTCATATATCAGCCTTTCAAGGCACGCACTTAAAGCATTGAGGTTTTAACCGAACGAACGTTCTACAAATATGCGCAAAAACCTGTAAAAAACCCGCCCTGCACTGTCGATCACCGAGGGGATGCTCTCTATACTACGCTCAGTTTGCGCACCGCTTTGGCGCATCGAGCCTCAGCGTGTCCCCTTCCCACTCTTCACCAAGAGCCGCCGCACCATGAGCCTGTTTTCCGCTGTCGAAATGGCACCCCGCGATCCGATCCTGGGTATCAACGAAGCCTTCAACGCCGACACCCGCAGTACCAAGGTCAACCTTGGCGTGGGCGTCTACTGTGATGAAGACGGGCGCATTCCCCTGCTGCGCGCCGTGGCCGAAGCCGAAAAGATCCGCGTGGCCCAGCATGCGCCGCGTGGCTACCTGCCGATCGACGGTATTGCCGCCTACGACCAGGCCGTGCAAAAACTGTTGCTGGGCGCTGATTCGCCGCTGATCGCCTCGGGCCGTGTGCTGACCACCCAATCGGTCGGCGGCACCGGCGCACTGAAGATCGGTGCCGACTTCCTCAAGCAGTTGCTGCCCGATGCCGTCGTCGCCATCAGCGACCCGAGCTGGGAAAACCACCGCGCGCTGTTCGAAACCGCAGGCTTTGCGGTGCAGAACTACCGCTACTACGACGCTGCCACCCACGACGTGAACCGTGCCGGCATGCTCGAAGACCTGCACAACCTGCCGAACAACTCGGTAGTCGTGCTGCACGCCTGCTGCCACAACCCGACCGGTGTCGACCTGAGCCTGGATGACTGGAAAAAAGTGCTGGAAGTGGTCAAGGCCAAGGGCCACGTACCGTTTCTGGACATGGCCTATCAAGGCTTCGGTCAGGGCATTCAGGAAGATGCCCTGGCAGTGCGCCTGTTCGCCGAGTCGGGCCTGACCTTCTTCGCCTCGAGCTCGTTCTCCAAATCACTGTCGCTGTATGGCGAACGCGTCGGCGCGCTGTCGATCATTACCGAATCGAAGGAAGAAACCACTCGCGTCCTGTCCCAGGTCAAGCGCGTGATCCGCACCAACTATTCCAACCCGCCGACCCACGGTGCGATCATCTCCGCTGCGGTGCTTAACGACCCTGCGTTGCGTGCAATGTGGGAAGAGGAACTGGGCGAAATGCGTCTGCGCATCCAGGGCATGCGCAAGGCGATGGTCGAGCGCCTGGCTGACAACCCGGCCGGTCAAGACTTCAGCTTCGTCGCGCGCCAGTGCGGCATGTTCTCCTACTCCGGTCTGACCGCCGAACAGGCCCAGCGCCTACGCAGCGAGTTCGGTATCTACGCGCTGGACACCGGGCGTATCTGCGTGGCCGCGCTGAATCAGAAGAACATCGACGTGGTGTGTGACGCGATCAAAAAAGTGCTCTGACTGCGCTGAAGCGCACTGGTAGAAGCGAACCTGTTCGCGAAGGCTGTTATCCGGTCGATGCATCTCATGCAACGTACGGGCCTTTCGCGAACAGCGCTTATCCAACAGCCTTGCACGCAGCACTTCCCACTGCATCACCATTCGGCAACTGAATCGAACGATCCCCATTACTACTCCTCGAAACTGTGTCAGAACATTTTCTGAAACCGATATCGAGGTACTCATGTCTATCGAACCGCAACGTCAGAAAGAACCGACGCCAAATCAGGACGCACCTGCCAGCCCGGGCCCGGACCGCAACGATCCGGCAATCGAGCCGCAAGTCGGGGATGTAAAACCCGAGACTGAAAAGGGCAATGGCCAGAGCCAGGGCCAGACGCCTTCCCCAAGTCAGTCACAGACTCAGTCGCAGGGCCAGTCAACCAGCGACAGCGCCTACGTGCCTGACCACGAGCCGGAAGAAAAAACCGAGGATTTACGCAATCATCAGCCCACCACTGGCGTTGACGCCGATATCGACACACCGGGCGGCTGATTACCGATAAGCGCATTTGGGCCGCATGGCCCAAACGCTTTTCTTGCCTCTTTCAGCGATCAGGCTCCTCGCTTATCACCTGCACCTCATTCGCAGGATCAGCCTTGATCTGCTGTTCAGTGAACGGCAACGCCTGCCATTGTTTTTTTGAAAATGCGTCAGTCTGGTCGCTTGAATGGGCTGACTGTGGATTGCTCGACTCAGAGAACGCCAGTAAACCCTGCGCCCTTGGGCCGTGCTCGTCGAACGTCACCACCTGCAGGTAGCTGGTGCCACTGACCACCTCGCGCTTGCCGTCCTTGCCTGCCACGGTCTGCATGGCGTTGTAGATGCCAAGCCCGGCCGGACCACCGTGAATCGGGATCTGCTTGCCGCTGATGCTGGACACCTGAATGTCGCCCCATTGACTGCTTGCCGAGAGGCCTGCCTTGGCCACTTCATCCACTGCGGCCCGCATGGCGGCGCGCAATGCAGTGGCGACCTGCGGGTTCTCAATCGCCAGCCCGCTCGGCGTGTGAACCGGGTCGCGCGGGTCGAACGCAACACGCCAGCGCGAGGCAACAGCCTGCATGGACGTCACGATTCTCTGGAAGTACACGAACCCGATGCCACTGTTCAGGTCAGCGCGTCCATCCCAGGCTTTCAGTGCGGTACACAGCGGCGTCAGCCGCGCAGCATCATCACCCAGCTCCGAGGCACAGAACCTGAGCAGATCCGGCAGCACTTGCCCGGCCTGATAGACCTCGTTGTCCATGACCATCGCTTGCAGGTTCTCGACGCTGATCTTGCCCGCCTTCTTCAGGCTGCCCAGCCGATCCAGCGCAAAACGTGCTCGCTGCCCCAGCGGCTGGCTGTCCTGGCTGATCAGCGGCGAAAAGCCCTTCAACGGCGCAGCCGGATTGACCATCCAGGCCGAGTCGTTGGAGTGCTGCACGAAGTCGGTCCGCAATAACTGCGGCTGACGGGAAGAGGGATAAATACCGGCCTGTGCCGCCTCTGCGGAAACCTCCCAGTTGCATTCACTGCGCGAGCCGTCGAGCACGATCAGTTCCGTGCCGATGCGCGGATCACTGCATCGGGCAAGCCAGACGGCGTCGACGTTTGGCACCACCGAGAGGTTCATGTACAGCGCCTGACCCCGCGCATCGACTGCCAGGGTGTTGACCCACGGGATGCCCTGGATCTTGCGCACCGAATCCTGAAACGCCTTGAGGCTGTCAGCCTTGTCCATTGCATACCACTGCTGCAACACACGGTCGTTTTGCAGATTGGCATCACGCAGGCTGAAGGCAAACTTTTCGTCCCAGTCCAACTTGCCCGGCCACTGCACCACCGGACCGAACCTGGACGAATAGACAATGCGTGGCACCGACTTCAGGCTGCCATCGGCTTGCTTCACGTCGACACTCACCTGCTGCTTGTCCATGGCAACCGATTTGCCATCCAGCAGGTAACGGGTGGAATCCTTCGGGTCGAGCTGCAGGCGATGCAGCGTGAAGTGTTTCGACGTGTCGACGGTATGGCTCCAGGCCAGATGCTGATTGAAGCCGATATTGATCAGGGGCAGGCCCGGCAAGGCTGCGCCCATCACGTCGAGCTTGCCGGGAATGGTCAGGTGCATTTGATAGAAGCGCAGGCCGCCAGCCCATGGAAAATGCGGATTGGCCAGCAGCATGCCGCGCCCGTTGGCCGATAGCTCGCGCCCTATTGCCACGGCATTGCTGCCGCGCTCCAGAGCAAACCGCTGGTTGCGCGCAGCAGCCAGTTGCAGCGCCTGAACCTGCTGAGCATTTACCTGCACTGGCTTTTGCAGCGCAGGCGGCGTAGCACCGGCCAGCGCTTCGGCGAACTGCCCCACGCCCCCCTCTACCAGCAGGCGACGGGTCAAGCGCACCAGATCATCGGTACTGATCGGCCGAACCCACTCGGCCGCACAGGGCTGCGGCAGGCCCTTGGCCTTCTGTTCATCGAGCGAGCGGTTGTAACCGGCGACATAGCCCTGCATCAACTGGCGAATCTCCAGCGGCTGCGCATTCCAGAAATCCGCCAGTGCCTGCGGCGTATTGAGCCACTGGAACAACAGGTCGCTGGCCATATTGTTGCGCTGCTCAAGGGTCGCCTTATCGGGGCCAAAATAGCGCGAGCGCTGGCCGTTGACGGTGACGATCTCATTGGCCAGCAGGCACAGGTTGTCCTGCGCATAGGCATAACCGATGCCGTAACCCAGACCGCGCTCATTGGCGGCAACGATATGCGGCACGCCAAAACCGGTTCGCCGGATCTCGGCACTGGCCGCCTGTTTTCCAGGCTCAACCAAGCCTTGCGCAGGGAAAATCACAGCGAACGAAAGACCTGCAAACACAAAACCGCACAGGGGTCTGGACATAATCACGCTGACTCCAACTCGACAAGACGACCCGAATTAGCCGCTCCCGTTAAACGAAGCACGGACGCTGATGTTTAGCCGAAGCGGGTAACCCGTGATCAACGCTAAATTCCTGCTGGCATGCCTCGTTTAAAGGGCAGCTCTCGTGGCCGTCGTTCACCGACCGACTGATCTCCCAGCGCAGGAATCTGCATGAAACGCTCTCGACATCCTCGCCGCGCCCTCCTGGTGGCGCTGTGCCTGTTCCCGGTCATTGCCGTATGCGCCTGGCAGATCCTGCCCGACAGCAAAAGCAGCGCCGCGACCGTGACGGTGACCCGCGGCACGATCGAAAACAGCGTCACGGCGCTCGGTACCCTGCAGCCGCGCAGTTACGTGGATGTGGGCTCGCAGGCCAGCGGGCAGATCATGAAAATCCATGCCCAGGTCGGCGATCAGGTCAAGGAAGGCGACTTGCTGGTCGAAATCGACCCTTCGACGCAAAAGGCCAGACTCGACGCTGCACGCTACGCCATCGATAACCTCAAGGCGCAATTGCAGGAGCAGCGTGCGCTGCACGAACTTGCAGAACAGAAGCAGCAGCGCCAGAAGCGCCTCGCCGCAGGCGGCGCCACACGGGCCGAGGACGTTCAGGCTGCGGAATCGGAATTTCGCGCCACCCAGGCACGGGTCGACATGTTCAAGGCGCAGATTCTCGAAGCTCAGGCCGCGCTGCGCAGCGACGAAGCAGCGCTGGGCTACACCCGTATTTTCGCGCCCATGAGCGGCACAGTGGTCGCCCTCGATGCACGTGAAGGCCAGACGCTGAACGCGCAACAACAGACCCCGCTGATTCTGCGCATCGCCCGCTTGTCACCGATGACGGTCTGGGCCGAGGTCTCGGAAGCCGATATCGGCCATGTCAAACCCGGCATGACTGCCTATTTCACCACCTTGAGCGGCGGCAACCGGCGCTGGAGCAGCACCGTGCGGCAGATCCTGCCGGTGCCGCCCAGGCCGCTGGATCAAGCCAATCAGGGCGGCGGCAGCCCGAGCAGTTCGCGCAAGAACGGCGGTGGCCGTGTGGTGCTGTACACCGTGCTGCTGGACGTGGATAACAGCGATCAGGCGCTGATGGCAGAAATGACCGCACAGATATTCTTCGTCGCCGAAAAAGCCGAGAACACCCTCACCGCGCCACTCGCGGCGTTGCGAAACGGGGCGCAGGCCGATCGGCAGACCGCCCAAGTGCTATCTGCCAATGGTGAGGTGCAGAACCGTCAGGTACGCACTGGCATCAGCGACCGCCTGCGCGTGCAGGTACTCGACGGGCTGAATGAAGGTGAGCGCCTGCTGGTGCCCGCCTCTGTCGGCAGCGGAGGCTGAATGCGCACGCCGCTGATCGACCTGCGAGGCATCCGCAAATCCTACGGCGGAGGCGACAGCCCACGGGTCAACGTGCTGCGCGGCATCGATCTGTCGATTCATGCCGGTGAGTTCGTGGCGATTGTCGGCGCTTCCGGGTCCGGCAAGTCGACGCTGATGAACATCCTCGGCTGCCTGGACCGCCCGACCTCGGGCGAATACCTGTTCGCCGGGGAAAACGTCGCCGAACTGGGCAGCGACGAGCTCGCCTGGCTGCGCCGTGAAGCGTTCGGGTTCGTGTTTCAGGGCTATCACCTGATTCCGTCCGGCTCGGCACAGGAAAACGTCGAAATGCCGGCAATCTATGCCGGGACGCCCGCCGCAGAGCGTCATGCGCGGGCCGCCGCCCTGCTTGACCGACTGGGCCTGGCGTCGCGCACCGGCAATCGACCGCATCAGTTGTCCGGCGGCCAGCAGCAACGGGTTTCCATCGCCCGCGCCTTGATGAATGGCGGGCACATCATCCTCGCCGACGAGCCCACCGGTGCGCTGGACAGCCACAGTGGCGCGGAGGTGATGACCCTGCTGGACGAACTGGCCAGCCAGGGCCATGTGGTGATCCTCATCACCCATGACCGGGAAGTGGCGGCGCGCGCCAAACGGGTCATCGAAATCAGCGATGGGCTGGTGATCAGTGATACGGCTCGAGATGCTTCTGACGTGCAGCGCTCAGTCAATCCGGGCACGCTGCAGGCGGTCGACCTGCGCAAGCGCCTGAGCGAGGGCAGCGGCAGCCACGGCGCCTGGCAAGGCGAGCTGCTCGAGGCGGTTCAGGCGGCGTGGCGCGTCATGTGGATCAATCGCTTCCGAACCGCGCTGACCCTGCTGGGCATCGTCATCGGCGTGGCGTCGGTGGTGGTGATGCTGGCCGTCGGCGAAGGCAGCAAGCGTCAGGTCATGGCGCAGATGTCCTCGTTCGGTTCCAATATCATTTACCTCAACGGCAAGGCGCCCAATCCGCGCGCGCCGAAAGGCGTCATCACCCTGGAGGAAGTCGCCGCGCTGGGCCAGTTGCCCGAGGTGAAAATGATCATGCCGGTCAACGGCGGCCAGGCCGGGGTGCGCTACGGCAACGTCGATCACTCCAGTTACGTCGGCGGCAATGACACGCATTTTCCGGCGATCTTCAACTGGCCGGTGGTGGAAGGCAGTTATTTCAGCGAAGCGGATGAGCAGAGCGCAGCCGCCGTCGCAGTGATTGGCTACAAGGTTCGCCAGAAACTGTTCGGCGAGCATAACGACCCTGTCGGCCAGTACATCCTGATCGAAAACGTGCCTTTTCAGGTGGTCGGCGTGCTGCAGGAAAAAGGCGCCACGTCCGGCGATCTGGACAGCGACAATCGCATCGCCATCCCCTACTCGTCGGCCAGTATCCGCCTGTTCGGCACGCAGGACCCCGAGTACATCACCATCGCCACCCGTGACGCCAACAACGTCAAACAGGCCGAAACAGCGATCCGCGAGCTGCTGCAACAACTGCATCACGGCAAACAGGATTACGAACTGACCAACAACGCCGCGATGATCCAGGCCGAAGCACGCACCCAGAACACCCTGTCGCTGATGCTCGGCTCGATTGCCGCCATTTCGTTGCTGGTCGGTGGTATCGGCGTGATGAACATCATGCTGATGACAGTGCGCGAACGCACCCGTGAAATCGGCATCCGCATGGCCACCGGTGCGCGACAGAGCGACATCCTGCGGCAGTTTCTTACCGAGGCTGTGATGCTTTCCGTGGTCGGCGGGCTGGCCGGTATCGTGCTGGCGCTGGGCATGGGCGCAGCGCTGTTGCTGAGTAAGGTGGCCGTTGCGTTTACCCTGCCGGCTGTGACCGGGGCGTTTGCCTGCGCCCTGATTACCGGCGTGATCTTCGGCTTCATGCCGGCCCGCAAAGCTGCCCGCCTCGACCCGGTCGCGGCCCTCACCAGTGAATGATCGATCAATGAAGCCTAGCCTTTGCGTTTTGACTGCCTGCCTGTTGCTGAGCGCCTGCCAGACGCCTGCTCCGCCGCCGGACAGCGGCATCCAGCCACCGGCAAGCTGGGCGTTTGCCGCAAACGCCGCCGCACAGCGCAGTGATATCCGTTGGTGGCAGCAGTTCGGCAGCCCACAGCTGAATCGTCTGATCGAACAGGCCAGCCTTGACAGCCATGAAGTCGCTGCGGCGATGGCACGGGTTCGTCAGGCACAGGCAAGCGCCATTATCGGCGGCGCGCCCTTGCTCCCGGAACTGGCCTTTGACCTGCGCGGCGAACGTAACCGGTTCCTGCGCAACAGCGACCGCAAGGCCAACCTTTCCGACGACAACAACACCAACAACTTCACCAGCGACCTGACCGCCAGCTATGAGGTGGATTTCTGGGGAGGTATCGCAGCGGGACGCGACAGCGCACTCCAAGGGCTGCGCGCCAGCCAGTTCGATCAGGCGACCGTGGAGCTGACCCTGCTGGCCAACGTCGCCGATCGCTATGCGCAAACCCTGGCGGCGCGCGAGCAAGGGCGGATTGCCGAACTGAATCTGGCCAACGCCCAAGACGTACTGCGCCTGGTGCAAACCCGCTATGAATCGGGCTCAGCTACCGCCCTCGAGCTGGCGCAGCAAAAAAATCTGGTTGCGGCCCAGCAGCGTGAACTGCCCCGCGTTCAGCAACTGGCCAACGAGCAGTTGATCACCCTGGCAGCCTTGCTCGGTCAGCCGGTGCAGAATCTGCACCTCGCGGATCAGCCCTTCGACACCCTGAACTGGCCGGACATCGGCCCCGGCCTGCCCAGCGAACTGCTGACCCGCCGCCCTGATCTGGCCAAGGCCGAGGCTGACCTGGCGGCGGCACAGGCCAATGTCACCGTCGCCCGCGCCGCCATGCTGCCAAAACTGACCCTGAGCGCCCGGCTCGGCACCGAAAACACCCGCGCCGAAGACTGGCTGCGCGCACCGTTCAGCAGCCTCGCTGCCGGGCTGGTCGGACCGATCTTCAACAATGGCCGTCTGGCCGCCGAGCGTGACAAGGCCACAGCGCGTCAGGAAGAACTGCTGGAAACCTATCGCGGCGCGATCATCAACAGCTTCGCCGACGTGGAAAAAGCCCTGAACAGCATTCGCGGCCTGGATCAACAGCGCTACTGGCACGAAGAAGAACTCAAACAGGCGCAAACCGCCTTCCGCATCGCCCAAAGCCGCTACCAGGAAGGCGCCGAGGACCTGCTCACCGTACTGGAAACCCAACGCACCCTTTACCAGGCACAGGACGTAAGCGTGCAGTTGCGGCTGGCACGGGTGCAGGCGAGCATCGCGCTGTACAAAGCGCTGGGCGGTGGCTGGCAGGTGCGCTGAGCGGGCTTCAGGCCCGCTATTCCTCAAACTTGCGCTTTGCCCCCGTCTACACACATCTCGATACCCGCAATGAAACTGCTGTCGTCGCAGGCAAGAAACAGCGCGGCCGCGGCCACTTCCTCAGGGCGGCCAAGACGGCCCAGTGGAATACCTCTGATCAGCGCTGCTTTCATTTGAGCGACGTGCTCTTGCGCAAGCCCTTCCAGGCCCATGATCGGCGTGTCGATCGGGCCCGGGCTCAGTGTATTGACGCGAATACCTCGACTTTGCAGCTCGGCTGTCCATGTTCGGGCAAACGAGCGTATGGCTGCCTTTGTAGCGCTGTAAGTGCTGCAGCCCGAAACGCCCCCTGTTGGCGGCAATGGACGAATTCAAGATGATCGAGCCGCCGTCGTGCATCAACACCAGTGCCTTTTGCACGCTGAACAACAGGCCTTTGACGTTGGTATCAAAAACCTTGTCGTAGTGCGCCGCATCGACGCCATCGATGGATTGCATTTCCATAATGCCGGCGTTGGCAAAGAGCACGTCAATGCAGCCTTTCTCGCGCCTGACCACTGCGTAGAGTCGGTCCAGATCGTCAAGACTGGACACATAGCCTTGTACGGCTGTCACGTTACGACCTATACGTGCAACGGCCTCGTCCAGCTCGGGCTGACGTCTACCCGTGATAAACACATAGGCGCCCTCTTCCACAAAACGCTGGGCGGTCGCAAGACCGATGCCGCTGCTGCTGCCGGTAATCATCGCAATTTTGCCTTGAAGCCTGCTCATGATGATGCTCTCGAAAAGGTGAAAGTCAGCGAGTACCCACCGGGCACTCGCTGCATGATCTACGGCATGGATCAAATTATTCAGGACTTGCCAGTGAGCAGACTGCCCAAGCGCTCCCCGATGATCACGCACGGGGCCATGGTGTTGCCGGTGGTTACTCGCGGCATGATCGAGGCGTCCGCGACCCTCAGATTGTCGATGCCATAGACGCGCAATTGCGCGTCCACCACCGATAACTCATCAATACCCATTCTGGCCGTACCGGACTGGTGCCAGACGGTCGATGCGGTGTTGCGCACGAACGACTCCAGATCCTTGCGGTTCATCTTTCCGGGCATCACCTCACGGCGTACAAACGGGCGCAGGGTCGAGCTGTTGCCGATCTCTCGGCAAAATTCGACTGCACGCACCAGCGCCTGCAGATCTTCGGGTTCGGCAAGCGCACCGCTGTCGATTCTCAGTGCGTCCCGGTGCCCGCCGCCAGACAACGTGATCGAGCCACGGCTTTTGGGCCGTACCAGCCCCGGCAACAAAGACCATGCGCTGGCCGGAGGGTTGAACGTCGCCTGCGCTTCAAACGAGGCAATGGGCATTTCAGCGAGAAAGGTCTGGATATCGGGTACATCGAGCGCCGGATCACTCTTCCAGAAGAACGTCGATTCCCCGGCGTTGTTGCGCGCCGCATGAGCCTGTTCGTATTCCCAGATGCACCCCGAGACCATGATGTGGTCCTGATAATTCTGGCCGACACCCGGCAGATTCTCTAGCGGAGCGATACCATGCCGAACCAGTTGCTGCGCATCGCCGATTCCGGACAGCATCAACACCTTGGGTGTGTTGATGGCACCCAGTGACAGCACGACTTCCTCTCGTGCTCTGAAACTCATGATCCTGCCTTCATGAATGACCTCGACCCCGACCGCTCGCTTGCCTTCCAGCAACACGCGCAATACATGGGTGTGGGCCAGGACCGTCAGGTTGGGCTGCGCCATCAGCGGGTACACATAACTGCGAAAAATCGAACGGCGACGACCGTTTTCCAGACACATATTGACCAGTGCCGCGCCACCCGCGCCCTCCATCATCGCGCCGTTCTGGTCATCGAAAACAGGCATTCCGAGCTCCGCCACCGCTCCCAGCATGGCTGGTGCAATCGGGTTGGGATCAGGCGCAGGCTGCACGAAGACCAGACCGCCCGTGCCTCTGCGCAGTGCGTCTGGCGTACCCTGCCAGTTCTCGATACGTCGATAGGTGGCGAGTGTCGATTGATAATTCCAGGCCGGATCACCTGATTCGCTGGCAAAGTGGTCCCAGTCACTGCTGTGCCCGCGCGCCCAGACCATCACGTTGATCGAGGATCCACCGCCCAGCACCTTGCCCATCGACAAGGGAATGGCCCGGTTATTGAGGTGCGGGTTGGGTTGTGCCTGAAACTGCCAGTCGCGCTCGCTGCCCAGGTTGGTGAACCAGATACTGGCATCGGTAACACTGGGCACATCATCGGTGCCGCCTGCCTCCAGGAGCAGAACACTGACGTCGGGATTCTCTGCCAGACGCCGCGCAACGACCGACCCGGAGGTGCCGGAGCCACACACGATGTAATCGTAAGCGCCCTTCAGACTGGCTTTCAGTCGCCGCTGATTGTCTTCAACACGACGTGCAAAGTCTGCAGTGTCGGTTGCGCCGGTATAACTTTCCATAAGAGTGCCTTTGTAAAACTTCCATGAATTGACGGCGCAAAACTGCCGTGGCCAATCGCGAAAGATGAATAACGGTGGGCTGTGACCGATGCGTCAGCGCAGCAGCCATTGAGATGAATCAGTCACTGAATGACAGGATCGATTCTAGGGCGCAGACGGCGTATCACCGTTACCTGCAAGGCGCGTGAGGGATGTCCACAAGGCGCTTTCAACTGATAAGGCGAGAGCAGAAGTTGCTCAGTTGAAAGTAGCCCGAACATGCGAGGGGCAAATACCGAACTGTGCCCGGTAGGCGCGACTGAAATGCGCTGCCGTGGTGAAACCGCACTGCCAGGCAACGTCCTGAACACTTGGCCGAAGCGTGCGGGTCGAACTGAGCAATTGCTGTGCGCGTTGCAGGCGGATATTCCAGACATCACGCATCACCGTCGTCTCCTGACTCCGGAACAAGCGTTGCAAGTGCTTGACTGAAACATGCACGGCACCGGCAATGGCCGCGCAGTCGAGTTCGGTGTCACTCAAACGCGTGTAAATGTAACGTCTGGCGCGCAACAGCACGACATCAGTGCTGCGCGAAACTGCCTTGTCGCCGGGGCCGCCCAGCATGGCGTCAATCAGCTCCAGCAATTGTCTGCCCATCAACTCGCGTATGACCAAGCCAGGGGCCGCCTGTTGCTGCGCGATGCAGTGGATCAGGTCACGGGCTGCGCGTATGTCTGCCGACTCCATGTCGGCAACCATCAGCCCCGGCAACGAATGCCTCAGGCCCCGATCGCGCAAACTGGACTTGGGAATACGCAATACGGTCATTTGCCCATGCTGGGTAAACGACTCCTGAAAGGATTGCCCGGGATCGATGAAGAACATGCTGCCAGCCATGAAGCGATGTTGCTTTCCGGCTTCGTCGATATCGACATACCCACCGGTCATAAGCTTCAGATAAAGCCATTCCCCCTGCCAGCAATCCTGTTCTTCTCCAACCGGGATCAATACCAGCGATTTCAGATCAGCCTGCGTGACACCAATAGCCCCCAGGCTCCAGCTTTGCGCTGTGGAGTTGCCCGACAGGGTTTTATCGAACTCACAGTAAAGCCCGTGATGCTCCAGCATGACCTCAGACCAGTTGCCACCGGCATCGGGGCCCAGATCAAAGTGAATGTTGTTCGCGTCAAAAATTCCGGGTGTCATGAAAGGTGTTCTCGAGGGCGCAAGCAAGGAAGGGATGAGAAACGGCCGAACATCCAGACAGCTTGCGACCTGGCGCCACCCTACGCCTTTTGTTCGAGAATCAGGGGGGCATTCATGAAATATCCGACAGAGCGGAGTGCGTTAGGCTCTGTACGAAAAGTCGGCGAGCGAAGGTCAGGCAAGGCAAANCCGGGGTCGCGCTCNACCGAGCGCAGCCACTTTTCGTACAGAGCCTAGGAGCCAGCGCTGCTCAAAACCACCTCTCCGGCAGCAGATTCCGTGCATACCAGGGCCGGCGCGGCACGCGGCGTAGCAGGTTGCTCAGTTTGTCATCGGCCGCGAAGGTGATGCGCAGCGCCAGCTTCATGACTTCCGGGTCCATTTCCATGGTCGTGCCTGCAGTCTGGCCGGGCACTGTGCTGCAACCGTGCGTTTCAGGCCCCAGCCACGGGTCGCTGACACTCACCCAGCGGCCTGGCGCAAACCACGGCACGCCGTTGACTTGCAGGCGCTTCACTTCGCCCGGATGAAAGCGCTCATGGGCGCGGAACCAGTCCTCAATGCGGTCGTCAATCCAGCCATGGAACATCCAGAACACCGGGTTCACGTGCGATGAAAACGGGTCGGCAAGAAAGTCGTTTTCCGGCTCGAACCAGCGCTCGGCAAAATCATCCGAACGACGTGCCATCGGCACCGGCTGCCCGTTGGCCGGGTCGCGGGCCACCGACGCCCAGCGCATGTGCAGCCAGTCGTGCAGTTCCAGTTCGACCTGCGAACCAAACTGGCCCAGGGTCAGCTTCGACAAAAAGCGCGGATCGCGATACTGCGATTCCCAGACCTGAAAATGCGTATGAAACGTCTCGTGGCTTTTGATATCGCTGACCAGCTGTGTGTATTCCTCGTCACCATGCGCCAGCCAGTTGGGCGGCAGCGAACAACCGTCGTGATTGTCGAAATAGCGGGCAAAGCCCAGGCGGTCGCGTTCCAGCTCAGGCTGCGGCAGCGGAAAACGCGGCCAGGACGGCAAGTCCTGAATCCTGCGTGCCTGGATCAGCATGTGCCGGTGCATATAAAAGAAGTCTTCACCCGAGCCGTTGCGGTCCTTGTGCGGGCCACGCGCATCGCGCTCATGGTCACGCGGTCCCGGCTGCCAGCCGATGCCGCGCAGGGCGTTACGCTTGTCTTCGGGCAATTTGTGCCACTTGTCTCGCGAGGCATGCCAGAGCTGATGGAACAGACGATGCTCCCTGGAAACCAGCCAGGCCAGAAACGGCGGACTCAGGCCCACCCTTTCCCGCGCTTCTGGAAACACCTGTTTGATCGCGATCAGACGGTTTTCCAGTTCCGGCAGAGCCAGCGGTCGGTCAAGACGTTCGATACGCCCGCTCAGGGTGCCGCTGCCGGCGTTACCGAACGCGCCCCAGACTTCATCGAGGGTCAGGCTGAATTCGTAATCCGGGTTGTCGCTGTGCGGATCATTGCCGGCATGGCCGTCCATGACCCGCAGGTAGAGTCTTGCGGCATTGGCCGGTTGCAGATCGCCAATCACCCGAAAGCGCGGCAGCGCATCGCCGCGCAATTGCCCGGCCGTGTCGATATAGCCGCGCAGGCCGCGACCACGCGGGGCGATGTCGAGAAACATTTCCAGGCCTTCGAGCGGCGCACCGCTCAGTCCGGCATCGCGCCCTTCGAAGCGCAGAGTCCACACACCGCGCAGCTTGTCGGCCAGGCGCTGGGTGGCGGTATCGGCAGGCCCCGCCGTCGCTTCGCCCGGCGTTTCCGGCAGGTCGACCCGGGTGAGTTCCCGATGCGCGTAATACGCTGCCGGAACTGCCGCACCGGTCAGCGCCAGACCCGCTATGAACCCTCGTCGAGAAATCGTCATTACCCTACCTGTTACAGCCCCGAGACAGCCGTTATCCAAGCTAGAACGTAAACCCGGCAGACAAATTTAGCGCTGCACACACATCCATGAGCCCGCGCTAAATTTCTCGGTGATCCGCTCGTTCTCCACCAGATAGCAACAGCCGTCGCAGGCTGCGCAACGGTTAACCACACGAGACGGAAATGACAAGACCGCGTTGGAAAAAAGCTCTCTTCATCGGCCTGCCACTGGCCCTGGCGATCAGTGCAGGTACGGGCTTTCTGGCCTGGAATTACTGGTCGCCAGCAGGCTACCCGGTCAAGGTCATGCAGCAGGCCGACGACCTGCAGGAGCGGATCATTTCCTTCGACAGCCACATCACCGTGCCGATGAAATTCGGCAGCGAGGGCAACGAAGCCGACAAGGACGGCTCGGGGCAGTTCGACCTGGTGAAAGCCGCACGCGGACGCCTGTCCGGTGCAGCGCTGACGGTATTCGGCTGGCCGGAGATCTGGAACGGCGACAACGCCCCGCATCGTCCGACACCCGGTTTCGTCGACGAAGCACGCCATCAGCAGGAAGTGCGCTACCGAATCATCAGCGGGCTGGTGCGCGATTTCCCCAATCAGGTCGGCATCGCCTACACCCCGGACGACATGCGCCGCCTGCACGGCGAAGGCAAGTTTGCGATCTTCATCAGCATGCTCAACGCCTACCCGCTGGGCAATGGCCTGAGCCTGCTGGACCACTGGGCCGCACGCGGCATGCGCATGTTCGGTTTCAGTTATGTCGGCAATAACAGCTGGGCCGATTCTTCACGCCCCCTGCCCTTTCTCAATGACACGCCCGACGCTCTGGGCGGCCTGTCGGAGATCGGCAGGCAGGCCGTGCAACGCCTCAATGACCTGGGTGTGATCATCGACGTGTCGCAGATGTCGAGCAAGGCGCTGCAACAGGTCAGCGAGCTGAGCCGCACGCCGATGGTCGCCTCGCACTCGGCGCCGCGTGCGCTGGTGGACATCCCGCGCAACCTCAGCGACGAGGAACTGCAGCTCATCAAGCGCAGCGGCGGCGTGGTGCAAATCGTGGCGTTCCCAGCCTATTTGAAGCCGCTGACCCAGAAAACCCAGAACAAGCTCAATGCGCTACGCAAGGACTTCGACCTGCCACCGCTGCCGAACCTGGCCATGGCGCTGATGCCCGGCGACCCGATCATCACCGTCTGGCCGGAGCAACGCTTCGGCGCCTATGCCAGCAAGCTGTACGCGATTCTCGAGGAGGAGCCCAAAGCAACGGTCAAGGATTTCGTCGACGCCATCGATTACACGGTCCGCAAAATCGGCATCGACCATGTCGGCATCAGCTCCGACTTCAACGATGGCGGTGGTGTGAAAGGCTTCAACGATGTCAGCGAAATCCGCAACGTGACGGCCGAACTGATCGAGCGCGGCTACGCCGAAGCGGATATCACCAAGCTCTGGGGCGGCAACTTTCTGCGCGTCTGGGAGCAGGTTCAGGCGGCTGCCCGTCCGGATGTGAAACACATGAATCTCTCAAACGCCGCTACCCGACCCTCAGGCGCAGACGCTCATGACTGATCGCAGAACCTTTCTCAAACAGGCCGGAGTGCTGGCCGCAGCCCTGCCACTGGGCTCCGGCCTGGCAACGGCGGCCATGACGCCAGCCATTCAGCCGGCCTCCACGGATAAATGGACGCGCCTGAAACAATTGTTCAATCAGGACCCGGACTACGTTCACCTCTCGAATTTTCTGGTCACTTCGCACCCCGCACCGGTTCGCCAGGCCATCGAACAGCATCGCGCGCATATCGACCGCAATCCCGGTCTGGCCATGGACTGGGACGTGGGAGAGACCGAGCGCCGCGAACACGAGGTTCGCGTCTGGGCGGGCAAGTACCTGAAGGCCCAACCCGGCCAGATCGCCCTGACCGGCAGCACCACTGAAGGCCTGGCGATCATCTACGGCGGTATTCATGTGCGCCCGGATCAGGAGATTCTGACCACCGAACACGAGCATTCCTGCGTCCGCGACATCCTGAAATTCCGCCAGCAGCGCGACGGCACGCAGGTTCGCAAGATTCGCCTGTTCAAGGACCCGGCTACCGTCTCGGTCGACGAAATCATCGGCTCCATCGCGCGCAGTATCCAGCCGAAGACGCGCGTGTTGGGCATGACCTGGGTGCAGTCCGGCAGCGGCGTGAAACTGCCCATCGGGGCCATCGGCGATCTGGTCGAGGAACACAACCGCAACCGTGACGACCAGGACCGCATCCTCTATGTGGTCGACGGCGTGCATGGCTTTGGCGTCGAGAACCTCGACTTCCCGGAGATGAAGTGCGACTTCTATGTCGCCGGCACCCACAAGTGGCTGTTCGGTCCACGCGGTACCGGCATCGTCTGCGCCCGCTCGGAACAGGTCAAGGACCTCACGCCGCTGATCCCGACGTTCTCGGAAGCCACCGGTTTCAGCACGATCATGACGCCCGGCGGCTACCACTCGTTCGAACACCGCTGGGCGTTGAACGAGGCCTTCAAACTGCACCTGCAACTGGGCAAGGCCGATGTGCAGGCACGTATTCACCAGCTCAACAGTGACCTCAAGCAGCGCCTCAAGGCCCAGCCCAATGTCGAGCTGGTGACGCCCATGGATCCTGCGCTGTCGGCGGGCTTCAGCTTCTTCCGGCTCAAGGGCCAATCGTGCGACGACGTGGCGGCCTGGCTGATGAAGCAGCGCATGGTCGTTGACGCGGTGAGTCGCGACGTCGGCCCGGTGGTGCGCACCGCGCCAGGGCTGCTGAACAGCGAAGCCGAAATCGATCGCTTCATGACGCTGCTCGCCCGACGCGCCTGACACGCCTGCACCGTTCACCTGTTTTCCGTTTTCCATCGAGACCCGTCATGAAAAAAACATTGCTGCCCCTGTCCGCCCTGCTCGGCCTGTTGCTATGCGGTACCACCCTCGCCGCCACGCCCGCGCCCGGAAAAGTGTTCAAGGACTGCAAGGACTGCCCGGAAATGGTCGTGCTGCCTGCGGGCACCTTCACCATGGGTGCGCCCGAAGAGGAACTGGGTCGTCAGCCGGACGAAGGCCCGCTGCACGACGTGACCTTCGCCAAACCCTTCGCCATCAGCCGTTTTCAGGTGCTGAGCGGCGAGTGGAATGCCTATATCAAGAGCTCCGGCTACACGATGCCGGATGGCGATACCCGGCCAGGCCGCGAGTGCAAGGCCGGCAAGCCGCGCTACCCGCTGAGCCCGCGTCAGCCTGCAGTGTGCATGGACTGGAACGAAGCCAAGGCGTATGTCGAATGGCTGTCGAAAAAGACCGGCAAGTCCTACCACATGGTCAGCGAAGCCCAGCGAGAATACGCGGCACGCGGCGGCAGCAAGGGTTCGTTCCCGTTTCCGATGGACGAAGGCAAGCCCTACAGCATCGCCAAACATGCCAACACTTACGGCCCGGAAGACGGCTTCAGCTACACGGCACCCGCTGGCAGTTACAGCCCCAATGATTTCGGCATCTACGACGCCCACGGCAATGTCTACGAATGGACTGCCGATTGCGAGACCAGCAACTACAACGGCGCGCCCACCGATGGCAGCGCATGGCTGGCCGGTGATTGCACCTGGAAGATGATTCGCGGCAATGACTGGACCGAAGCGCCGATCTTCTCGCGCTCCGGCAACCGCAACAGCCGCCAGCCGGATGTACGGGGTGACTGGCTGGGTTTCCGGGTCGCCCGCGACCTTTGACCGATTTCATGCGCACCCTCGGCCGGCGATAGCCCACGCCGCACTCACGGACAATGACGAGACACACCATGACCCGCACAACTGAAAGCCTCGCCCGGGAAACCCTGAGAATCCTCAAGCCATTCTGGTGGCTGGTGGCGCTATCGACCGTGCTGGGGATTGTCAGCGGCCTGAGCGTCACCGGGCTGCTGGCCACCATCAACAACGCGATGAACATGCCCGGCGGGCCGGACACGCAGACCGCGCTGCTGTTCGCCGGATTGTGTGTGCTGACCCTGGCGTGCTCGACCCTGTCCAACCTGTCGACCAATTACGTCGGCCAGCGGGTCGTCGCCAACCTGCGCCGCGAGCTGGCAGCCAAGGTGCTGGTCGCGCCCATCGAGCAGCTGGAACGCTATCGCGCGCACCGCCTGATCCCGGTGCTGCTCAACGACGTCAACACCATCAGCACCTTTGCCCTGTCGGTCGCGCCGATGGTGATTTCGTTTACCGTCACCCTCGGCTGCCTGACCTATCTGGCCGTGCTGTCCTGGCAGATTCTGGCGCTGACGGCGCTCACCGTGGTGCTCGGCACCGGCGCGCAATACCTGGCGCATGCGTTTGGCATGCGCAGCATTCTGGCCGCGCGCAACAGCGAAGACGAATTGCAGAAGCACTACCAGGCGCTGTCCGCAGGCGCCAAGGAACTGCGCATCCAGCGCAAGCGTCGTCAGCACATGCTCGACGAGAAGATTCATGGGGCCACCGAACACATCTGCCGCTCGAACATTCGCGCTGCCAATATCTTCGTCAGCGCGGAAACCTTCGGCTCGATGCTGTTCTTCGCGGTGATCGGCATGGCCATCGCCTTTCAGGCGCTCTGGCCGACGACCGAAAAGACCGTACTGGGCGGCTTCGTGCTGGTGATGCTGTACATGAAAGGCCCGCTGGAGCGCCTGATCACTGCCCTGCCCGGCATCAGCCGTGCGCAGATCGCCATGCGCCGCATTGCCGAGCTGTCATGGAAATTCTCCAGCCCCGAACCGCACCTGCTGGTCAGTGACAGCCCGACGTCGCTGCCCAGCATGCACACGCTGGAGCTGCACAACCTGCGCTATGACTACCCGCCCGTCGAGGGCAGCGACGCCTTCCACCTCGGCCCGGTCGACCTGAGCATCAAACAGGGCGACATCGTGTTCATCGTCGGCGAGAACGGTTGTGGCAAGACCACGCTGATCAAGCTGCTGCTGGGCCTGTACACCCCGCAACAGGGTGAGATCCGCCTCAATGGCCAGCCCGTCAGCGCGGAAAACCTGGATGACTACCGCCAGCTGTTCACCACGATTTTCGCCGACTACTACCTGTTCGACGAGCCGTTGCAGGGGCAGGCCGCGCTGCCGCAGGACGCGGGCAAATACCTGGAGCGCCTGGACATCGCGCACAAGGTCAGGATCGAGAACGGTGCCTTCACCACCACCGATCTGTCGACCGGTCAGCGCAAGCGCCTGGCGCTGATCAATGCGTGGCTGGACGAGCGGCAGGTGCTGGTGTTCGACGAGTGGGCCGCCGATCAGGACCCGGCGTTCCGTCGCGTGTTCTACACCGAACTGCTGCCGGAACTGAAGCAGCAGGGCAAGACCATCATCGTGATCTCCCATGACGACCGCTATTTCTACGTCGCCGACCAGTTGGTGCGGATGCAGGCCGGGCAGATTCAGGTCGAACAGGTTCGCAACGAAACCCGCGATAAAACCATTACGGCGTGATTCACTCGCACCTGAAACGCCCCGCCCGGCCCGTCCGCGAGCGGGGCTTTTTTTGCCTGGCCGCTCCGCGCCACCCTCAATTGCTAGCCAAGCGCCATCTTTTTTCGTGGATTGTGAAAAAAACATTAAATAAACGTTATTCGCTTTCGTTCTCATTAACAGCGAATTGCGCGCCCAGCCATCTCTCGCGCAACGCCCCATAAAAAAGTGGCTCACGCCTGCCCGGTCGACGGCTGGACCCGACTGCGCAGGCCTGAACGACGCTCCCAATCTCCTTGCCGATACTCACTGGAAAGAGCCAATTCATGCACAACCCGTCACGACTCACCCCGCTCAGCAAAGCGTTGATGCTCAGTCAGATGTTCCGCTCCCGGCCATCCATGGCGGCCATGGGTCTTGCGCTGTGCATGCCGGTCGCCGGTCAGGCACAGGAAACCGTCGCAGACGATTCGAACACCACAAGCACCGTCAATCTGGCCCCGACTGCAATCGACTCGCATTACCTGGGCACCACCACCGACGGCACCGGTTCCTACACCACCGGCGCAGTGAGTATCGGCAAGGGTGCACCGCAATCGCTGCGCGAAACACCGCAATCGGTGAGCGTGGTGACTCGGCAAGTCATGGATGACAACAACCTCACCAGCCTCAGCGACGTGCTGGAAGACACCCCGGGTATCACTTTCCAGTACCGCAACTTCGGCGGTCACGTGTACACCTCGCGTGGCTTCTCGCTGCTGGCGGAAAGCTTCCTGGTCGACGGCATTGGCGGTCAGGGCTATCAGATCACCGGCTGGATGCAGCCGGACATGGCCATCTACGACCGTGTGGAAGTGCTGCGCGGCGCGTCAGGGCTGTTGGTCGGTGCCGGGCAGCCCGGCGGCGCGGTCAATCTGGTGCGCAAACGCCCGACTGCCGATAACAAATTCTCGATCACCACCCGCGCCGGTTCCTGGGACCAGTACCGGGTCGACCTGGATGGCAGCGGCAAGCTCAACGATTCGGGCACCCTGCGCGGGCGCATGGTCGCGGCCTACGATGACAGCGGCTCCTATCTGGATGGTCGCGACAGCCGCACGCCGCTGCTGTACGGCATCGTCGAAGCCGACCTGAGCGACGACACCACCCTGACCATGAGCCTGCGACGTCAGGAACAGGTCATCAACGGCTACTCGATCTATGGCCTGCCGCGCTACAGCAACGGCCAGTCGCTGGGCCTGTCGCGCTCGACCAACCTGGCGCAGAAGTGGAATCGCCATGAAAGCGACATGACCGAGGTGTTCACCGAAGTCGCGCATCGCTTCAATGAGGACTGGACCAGCCGGACCTCGCTGACCTATTCCCAGGGTGGCTTCGATCAGAACATTGCCTACGCACGGGGCGCAGTGAATCCCGTGACGCTGGCGGGCTCCAACTTTCAGGGCACGCTGTTTCGCAAGGACGAGGTCGACAGCGTCGGTCTGAACAGCCAGCTGGAAGGCAACTTCAACGCGTTCGGCCTCGAACATCAGGTGACCCTGGGTGCCGACTGGTCGAAGCAGAACGCCAACACGCATCAGGCGACCGTGACCAGGCGCACCGCCGTCAACGTCTTCGATGTCGATCAGAGCGCTTTCGCCAAACCAGCCCGTCCAGCCTGGCAAACCGACATCGACACCACCGAAGAACGCGCGGGCCTGTACGCCAACACGCGTATTCACCTGAGCGAACCGTTGAGCGTGGTGCTTGGCACGCGCCTCAGCTGGTATGACTACAAGTACGACGTCAAAACCGGTGCGGCAAACAGTTACGAATCCAAGCAGACTCAGGAATTCACGCCGTTCGCGGGCGTCATCTATGACATCAACGACAGTTGGTCGTGGTACGCCAGTTATGCCGACATCTTCACGCCACAGGCCAACTACGTCTCCGCTGGCGGCTCGCCACTGGACCCGGCCATCGGCTCCAACTACGAAACCGGCTTCAAGGGTGAGCTATTCGACAAGCGCATGAACCTGTCGATGGCGCTGTTCTACATCAAGCAGAAAGATGTGGCCGCCGTTGATGTGAACACCACTGAACTGTGCCCTACCAGCTCCGACGGCTCCTGCTACCTGCAGGACGGCATCAGCCGCAGCAAGGGCGTCGATGTCGAGGCCAGCGGTGAAGTGTTACCGGGGCTGCAAGTGTTCGGCGGTTACACCTACAACATGCTGCGCAACAACGGTGATTCGGATGTGGCTTACGAAACGCCGAAACACATGCTGCGCCTCAACACCAGCTACAACCTGCCGGGTGCCTGGAACCGCCTGACCCTGGGCGCCGGTGTGTCGGCGGATTCGGGTTACGAAGTGCCGTCCAACAAAGAGCTTGGCGTGGCCGGTCGGGCCATCTGGGATGCCAGGGCGTCGTGGAAACTGGACGAAAACTGGAAGGTGTCACTCAACGCCGAAAACCTGTTCGACCGCAAGTACTACACCACCTCGATCGCCACCGATCGCTCCAACGTCTATGGCGAACCGCGCAGCTACGTCCTGACCTTGCGGGGAGATTTCTGATCTAAGTAAACGATAGGCGTGATTCTAGCGCCTACGCTCTGCATTCAGCGTTATATACAAGCCCGCTTTTGATTCTGGCCGAAGGCCGTGGGAGCGAACTTGTTCGCGAAGACTGTAGTTCAGACGATGCATTTTTGGACAACATACTGGCCCATGAGCGTTCGAGCGAGCGGAACGCTGGGGGCCGGGACACTCCGCAAACATCTGCATACCACCAACTCCACCGCAAATGCATTATCCTTCGCCATTGATCTCAACGAGCCATCCCTCCCATGCAAACATCCTCCAGCCGTCTGCGCACAGGCCGCGTGAAAACGCTCGGCCTGCGTCTGGGCAGTGTGGGGCTGGTGCTGGCGTTGAGTGTCCAGGGACAGGCGCTGGCGGAGGAGTTCGAGTTCGATATCCCGGCCCAGACACTGAGCAGTGCCCTGAAGGAATTGGGCCGCCAGTGCGATCTGCAAATCCTCTACAACCCCGACGATCTGAACGGCAAGCTCAGCAGCCCGGTGCACGGCAGGCTGACGCCCGAACAGGCCGTCGCCGACCTGCTGAAAAAAGCCAACGTAGCGCACAGTCTTGAAGACAACACCCTGACCCTTGGCGCTGCTGCCTCCGCACAAACCATGAGCCTCGGGCCGGTGGCGATCAAGGGCGATTCGTTCGGCATCACCACCGAGGGCAGCGGCGCGTATTCGGCCACCGGCGTGAGCATCAACAAGACCGCTCAGTCGCTGCGCGAAACGCCGCAGTCGGTCACCGTCATGACCCGCCAGGTGATGGACGACAAAAACCTCACCGGCCTCGACGAGGTGATGGCACAAACGCCCGGCATCACCTTTTCCCAACGCAATTTCGGCTCTCATGTCTTCAGTTCGCGAGGCTTTGCGCTGGAGGACGAGAGTTACATCATCGATGGCGTGGCTGGTCAGGGTTACAGCGTGACCGGCTGGATGACCCCGGACATGGAAATCTACGACCGCGTCGAAGTACTGCGCGGCGCGGCCGGTCTGCTGATTGGCGCAGGCAACCCCGGTGGCGCGGTCAATCTGGTCCGCAAGCGCCCGACCGCCCTGCCGCAGTTCTCGATTACCACCCGCGCAGGCAGTTGGGACAACTACCGGGTCGACCTGGATGGAAGCAGCAAACTCAACGATTCCGGCAGCATCCGCGGGCGTTTTGTAACGTCCTATGAAGACCGCAGCTATTTCACCGATGGTCTGCAGAAAACCGCGCCGTTGTTCTACGGCATCCTGGAAACCGACCTGAGCGAACACACCACCCTGACCCTGGGCGTGCGCCATCAGAACGCCGACACCCAAGGCTTTTCGATCTTCGGTCTGCCCCGCTACAGCAACGGCAAGGCCATCGACCTGCCGCGCTCGACGTCGCTGGCCCAGGACTGGAACCGCCACCAGACCCGCACTGACGAAGTGTTCAGCGAGCTGGAAACCCGCTTTGACGAAAACTGGAGCGGCACACTGTCGGCAACCCGCTCCGAGGGTGCTTTCGATCAGAAGGTGGCCTACGCACAGGGCGCCATCGACCCGGCGACGCAGAGCGGTTCCCGACTGGTCAGAACCCTGTTTCGCTCGGACGATATCCATAGCGATGGCATCGACGCGCACCTGGACGGCCGGTTCGACGCCTTTGGCCTGAGTCACCAGTTGACCGTCGGCGGTAATGGGTCCGAACAGAAACGCGAGTCGCGCTATGCCACGGTCAACGCCAATCAGCCGCTGGCTATCTTCAACCCCGACCACGACGCGATTGCCGAACCTGTGCGCCCGGCCTGGCGCCGTACCGACTACAGCGACAAACGTTATGGCCTCTACAGCAACCTGCGTCTGAGCCTGACGGAATCGTTGAGCCTGGTGATGGGCGGCCGGGTCAGCAGCTATGACTATCAGACCACATCCGCAGGCGTAACCCGTCGCGCGCAGGAGGACAACCAGGTCACGCCGTTTGCGGGGGTCATCTACGACCTCAACCGGGACTGGTCGTGGTACGCCAGTTACACGGATATTTTCCTGCCGCAAAGCGCCTATCGAACGGCATCAGGCACGCTGCTTGATCCGGCCATCGGCGCCAGCCACGAAACCGGAATCAAGGGCGAACTGTTCGACAAACGTCTGAACGTGTCACTGGCGCTGTTTTATGTGAAGCAGAAGGACGTAGCCGTCGAGGATGACGCCAACGCCGGCCAGTGCCTGAGTAATGATGCCTATGGGACCTGCTACCTGAACGGTGATATCCGGCGCAGCAAGGGCGTCGACATGGAAATCAGTGGCGAGCCGTTACCGGGATTGCAGACCCTCGCCGGGTACACGCTCAACATCACCCGCGGCAGTGACGGACAGTCCATTTCAGCAGAAACACCCCGGCATATGCTGCGCCTGACCAGCAGCTACACCCTGCCCGGCGCCTGGCGTCGGTTGAGCGTCGGCGGCGGGGTTTCGGCGCAGAGCGGCTACTCGGAACACGAGTCGACCCAACCCATCGATAACGCTGGCCGGGCCATCTGGGATGCCCGGGTCGCGTGGAAAATCGACGAACACTGGTCGGTGGCGCTCAACGGCAACAACCTGCTGGATCGCAAATACTACAAGGCCACCGGCGACATCGACCGCGGTAACTATTACGGCGACCCGCGCAACTACGTCCTGACCCTGCGCGGTGATTTTTAAGCGACGCTTGCCCCTCGCGATCAACAGCGGACACCTATCGTTCCTCACGCTCCGCGTGGGAATGCCGTGCGTGAAGCTCTGCGTCACAATCGATACCGCGCCACGCACTCAAGAGAGGACGCAGAGCGTCCAGAAAGGCATGCCCACGCTGGAGCATGGGCACGATGGTGCTCTTCAGGACGCGTCTCATCCCTCACACTCAAGCCCTGACCCTATCGTCCCGTACGCGCCAGCCAAGACACCCATCGCTCCTCGCACTCCAGCCCGGCCACCTATCGTTCCTCACGCTCCGCGTGGGAATGCCGCGCGTGAAGCTCTGCGTCACAATCGATACCGCGCCACGCACTCAAGAGAGGACGCAGAGCGTCCAGAAAGGCATGCCCACGCTGGAGCATGGGCACGATGGTGCTCTTCAGGACGCGTCTCATCCCTCACACTCAAGCCCTGACCCTATCGTCCCGTACGCGCCAGCCAAGACACCCATCGCTCCTCGCACTCCATCCCGGACACCTATCGTTCCTCACGCTCCGCGTGGGAATGCCGTTCGTGACGCTCTGCGTCACACCAACCGCTCGGCGAGCCCCTGCAGAAATGCTTCAGCGATCACCAGGTTGTCGTGTCGTTGATCAATCGTCGTCGAGCTGCGCAGTCCGTTGACCGAGCACTGTTCCAGCAGCACTGCTTCAGCCTTGGCAATCTGCCCCGGTTTGCGGCTTTGCCCTGCCCACCAGCAATCGGCCTTTACATTGAGAGTCTTCAAGGTAAACGCCTGGCTGAGTTTCGCGTTGGCTTCCAGCAATGTGTAACCGGTTTCGATTTCGTCCTGCACCGCAATGTCCTGGAACATGCTGCGCAGGTTGTCGACGTTCATTGCGTGTTGCAGCGCGATCTGCTCGATCACTCGATCAATCACTTCACTCTCCCCGGTCACCGACTGCCGGGCCGTTTCGATCAGGTCGACAATGGTTTGCTCCTGCAAGCCCGGCACAAAGGCCTGCAGGCTCTTGATCAGGCCGCGGTAGTAGTTTTCGCCCTGCTGCTGCGTGGTGACGTGCGGGTCCTCTTCGACCCATTCCATGCCAGCCGATGTCGGTAGCTGGGTGTCGACCAGCCCGAGAAAGCTCACCACTTCGCCAGCGCGCTCCAGCACATGCGCGACCTCAATGGCCAGCGCGCCACCCATCGACCAACCCAGCAGGTTGTAAGGCCCGTGTGGCTGGGTCGTGCGGATCAGCTCGACGTAGTAATCGACCATGTCCGGCCACGACGTATCGAACCAGCCCGGCACCACATAGGCCTTGTTGACCAACCCGTAAACCCGTCGGCTGTCGCCCAATTTGCCCGCCAGCGGGTAATACGAATACGTGCCACCACCGCCCGGCGGCAGGCAGAACAGTGGCGCATGCGTCGAGCCATTGGCGTTCATGGCGATGACCGCCGATTTGACCCTGGCTTCATCGGCACGCATGAAATCAGCCAGCTCGCCCAGGGTCTGCAGCAACAGCAAGTCATGCAGCTTGATGGAGATATCGAACGTCTCGCGAATCCTGCCCGCCAGTGAAACCGCCAGCAGCGAGTGCCCGCCCAAGGCAAAAAAGTTGTCGTTGAGCCCGACCCGTTCGACGTGCAACACCTGCTCCCACAACTCAGCAAGACGCTGCTCGAATGCAGTGCGCGGCGCCACGTAACCCTGCTGTGAGCGGGCCACGTCCGGCTTCGGCAGTGCTCTGCGATCCAGCTTGCCATTGGCGGTCAGTGGCATCGAATCGATAAATACGAAGTAGCCCGGCACCATGTAATCCGGCACATGAGCCTTGAGATGAACCTGCAGACGCTCGCGCAGAACGTCCGGCGCATCAGCGGCATCGGTCGGCACCACATAAGCGACCAATTGCTTGCCGGACGTCCCGTCGATGTCGATCACCGTGGCTTCGCGCACGGCGGCATGCTCATGCAGACGCGCTTCGATTTCGCCCAGTTCGATGCGCAAGCCGCGAATCTTCACCTGATGGTCGATACGCCCGGCGTAGTCGATGACACCTGCGTCGCGATAACGCGCCAGATCGCCGGTGCGGTACAGCCTGCCGCCGCCCTGTTCGTCGAACGGGTCCGGCACAAAGCGCTCGGCCGTCAGTGCTGCACGGTTGTGATAACCACGCGCCAGACCGACGCCACCCAGGTACAACTCCGCCGCCACGCCCTGTGCAGCAGGCAGGAGGCCGTCGTCGAGAATATGGGTTTTCAGGTTGTCGATCGGCTGCCCGATCGGCACGCTGAGGATATCGTCGGTGCTACAAGTCCAATGGGTCACGTCGATGGCCGCTTCGGTCGGGCCATACAGGTTGTACAAACCGGCCTGCGGCAAGCGCTTGAGCACCTGAGCGGCCAGCTCGGCAGGCAGTGCTTCGCCGCTGCATACCACTCGGCGCAGCGTGTTACAGCTTTCCACCTGGGGATGAGTCATGAACGCCTGCAGCATTGACGGCACGAAATGCAGCGTCGTGACCTGATGCTCACGGATGGTCTGCACCAGCCGCTCGGGGTCGCGGTGATCACCCGGCAGCGCCATGGCCAGACGTGCGCCGGTCATCAGCGGCCAGAAGAATTCCCAGACCGATACGTCGAAACTGAACGGTGTCTTCTGCAGAACGGTATCGCTGCCATCAATTTTGTAAGCTTTCTGCATCCAGTGCAGACGGTTGACCAGCGCACGATGACTGTTGCCCGCGCCCTTGGGCTTGCCGGTCGAGCCGGAGGTGTAAATCACATAAGCCAGGTTCAATGGATGGCTGAGGTTGACCGGGTTGGCGGTGCTGTAACCGGCAAGCCAGTCGCCGTCCTGATCCAGGCACAGGCTCTGCACCTGAGGCGGAACAGGCAAACGCTCCAATAGCGCCGCTTGGGTCAACAGCAAACCGATACCGCTGTCCTGCATCATGTAGGCCAGACGATCCTCGGGGTAGTCCGGGTCCAGCGGCACGTAGGCACCACCGGCCTTGATGATCGCCAGCAGACCGATCACCAGTTCCAGGCTGCGCTCGACGCAGATACCCACCAATACGTCCGGGCCAACGCCCGACTCACGCAGGCGATGCGCAAGCTGATTGGCGCGGGCGTTGAGTTGCGCGTAGCTCAGTTGTTCAGTAGCGAAAATCAGCGCCGGAGCGTCCGGCGTGGCGCATACCTGGGCTTCGATCAGGCTGTGCAGGCAGGCTTCACTGGGGAAGTCTGCAGCTGTGGCGTTCCACTCGCGCAGAACATGCTGCTGCTCACGGTCGCTCAACAGCGCCAGTTCGCCAAGCGCCGTCTGTGCGTCATGCGTCAGCGCCTGCAGGACCTGCTGGAAATGCGCCGACAACTGCGCCATGTGTTGCTCACTGAACGCCTCGCGGGCGTAGCTGAAGCGCAGCGACAGGGTTTCGCCGAGATTGACCACCAGGGTCAGCGGATAATGCGTTTGCTCCTGCGTACGCAGGCCGCCGAACACCAGCCCGGGCGGCGCAGCCTGTTGCAGGGCTTCGGACACCGGGTAGTTTTCGAACACCAGAATGGTGTCGAACAGCGCCTCGCCAGCGCTGCGGGCCCAACGCTGAATCTCGTACAGCGGCGTGTGTTCATGCTCGCGCAAGGCGATGTTCTGCGCCTGCACCTGTTGCACCCACTCCGCCACCCGTTGCTCGGCACGCGGGCTGGCGATCACCGGCAGGGTATTGATGAACAGCCCGAGCTGCTCCTCGACACCCGGCAGATCAGCCGGACGCCCGGCCACGGTTGCGCCGAAGGTGACGCTGGACTGCCCCGTATAGCGTTGCAGCACCAGCAGCCAGGCCGATTGCACCAGCGTATTGAGGGTCACGCGCTGCTCACGGGCAAACTCGCTCAGTTGACGGGTATTCTCGGCGTCGATCAAGTGCAGGTAATCACCGTGCCCCTGGCCGTTCTCAGGCGCCTTGAAGGCCTGAACCAGACGCGTGGGCTCATCGAGTCTGGCGAGTTGATCGGTCCAGAAACGCTCGCTGAGCCCGGCATCCTGGCGCTGCAACCATTCGATGTAATCGCGATAGCGGCTGACCTGCCTCGGCTGTGTCTGGCCGCTATAGCGTTGCAGCACTTCACCGAGCAGGCGCGAGCTGCTCCAGCCATCCATGAGGATGTGATGGCTGGTGTAAATCAGCTGATGGCTCTGCTCGCCGGTGCGCAATACGGCCAGGCGCAGCAACGGCCCGTGGACCAGCTCGAAACCCTGCCGGCGGTCGGCATCGGCCCATTGGTCGATCCAGCCGGACGACTGCGTCCGGGCATCCAGCTCGACAAAAGGCATGCGCACATCACGCAAGACCACTTGCAGCGCTGGCTGCAGATGGCTGATGAAAGCACTGCGCAGCACCTCATGGGCATCCAGCGTGGCCTGCCAGGCGGCGCGGAAACGCGGCACGTCCAGGCCGCTGACCTCAATGCGCATCTGATTGATGTAATTGCCCGCCTCCTGCTCGAACAAGGTGTGGAACAGCATGCCCTGCTGCATCGGTGCCAGCGGGTAGAGGTCTTCGATCTGCCCGGCAGGTATCGGCAAACGGCTTAACTGCGACTGACTGAGGCACGCCAGCGGGAAGTCCGACGGGGTCACCCCCGCCACGCCTTCGGTGGTGCAATGGGCAATCAGCTGTTGCAATTCGGCGGTGTACTCATCGGCCAGGCGCTGCATGGTGTCGCGCTCGAACACCGCGCCACTGAAGGTCCAGCTCAGCCGCAGCTCACCGGCATAGACCTGACCGTTGATGCTGATCGGCGCAGCCAGCGGCGCAGCGGCACTCTGTGAGGCACCGCTGCTGTCGGCGGAGGGTGTGAACAGTGCCTGCGGTGCGTCGAAGCTGCCGTCGAACTGCCCCAGGTAATTGAACACGATGCTGCCCAGCGGCAAGGCTTGCAGGGTCTGCCGCGCCGATTCGCGGCCCAGGTAACGCAACGCGCCGTAACCGATGCCCTTGTCGGGCACTGCGCGCAGTTGCTCTTTGATGGTCATGATCGAATCGGCCAGCGAGGCCTGTGGGGTGAGCCTGACCGGGTACACATTGCTGAACCAACCCACCGTGCGGCTCAGGTCCAGTGCGTCGAACAGGTCTTCGCGACCATGGCCTTCGAGACGAATCAGTGCATGGGGTTGCGCGGTCCAGCGACTGACCACCCGCGCCAGCGCGGTCAGCAGCAGGTCATTGATCTGCGTGCGGTAGGCCGCCGGGGCGTCCTGCAGCAGTTGCCGGGTCAGATCGCCATTGAGTTGCGTGACCACCGACAGCGCGTGCTGCTGTCGCTGGCCGCCATGCGGATGATCACACGGCAAGGCGTCGCTGACGTCTTGCAATTGCGCCTGCCAGTAGCCCAACTCCTGCTCCAGCGCCGGGCTTTGCGCGTAGGCCTGCAAGTGCTCGGCCCAGCTTTTCAGCGAACTGGTTTTCGCCGGCAGCAGCGCTGGCTGACCTGCTGCCAGGGCGATGTAAGCCTGTTGCAGGTCTTCCAGCAACACCCGCCATGACACACCGTCCACCAGCAGATGATGAATCACCAGCAGCAGGCGCTGTTCGCCCTGTGGCAGGTTGATCAGCACGGCACGCAGTAGCGGCCCGTTTTTCAGGTCCAGGCTACGTTGCGCTTCATCGGCCAGCTCAGACAAACGCTCGATGCTGTCCAGCTCATGGGTCCAGAGCAGCTCACGAGTGTTCTGCATGCCGAAGGTGGCCTGCCATTGGCCGTCCTGTTGAGAGAAACCCAAACGCAACGCGTCGTGCTGTTCGACCAACGCCGTCAATGCCGACTGAAGACAAGAGGCCTCCAGCGTTTGCAGAGGCTTGAGCATCAGCGCCTGATTCCAGTGCTGACGCTCGGGGATGTCCAGCTCGAAGAA